>NZ_JBCNNS010000074.1:0-22470 GCF_039594335.1 Raoultella sp. | reverse complement strand
CTACTACAAGGCCGTAATTCGCCATGACAATAACTCCACAACAACTGATCGCACTGCTACCGCTGCTGATCGTCGGCTTGACGGTGGTGGTTGTGATGCTCTCCATTGCGTGGCGACGCAATCATTTCCTTAATGCCACGCTGTCGGTTCTCGGGCTTAATGCCGCGCTGGTCTCGCTCTGGTTCGTGGGTCAGAACGGAGCGATGGATGTCACGCCGCTGATTCGCGTTGACGGCTACGCCATGCTCTATACCGGGCTGGTGCTGCTGGCGAGCCTGGCCACCTGTACCTTTGCGTACCCGTGGCTTGAGGGATACAAGGACAATAAAGAAGAGTTCTACCTGCTGGTGCTCATCGCCGCGCTGGGGGGCATTCTGCTGGCGGGGGCGAACCATCTGGCGGCGCTGTTCCTCGGTATCGAATTGATTTCGCTGCCGCTGTTCGGCCTCGTTGGTTATGCCTTCCGGCAGAAGCGTTCGCTGGAAGCGAGTATCAAATACACCATTCTGTCCGCCGCAGCCTCTTCATTCCTGCTGTTCGGTATGGCGCTGGTGTATGCGAACTCGGGCAACCTGTCCTTCCTGGCGCTGGGTAAAAGCCTGGCGGACAGCGCGCTGCACGAACCGCTGCTGCTGGCGGGTCTGGGGCTGATGATCGTCGGTCTGGGCTTTAAGCTGTCTCTGGTTCCGTTTCACCTGTGGACGCCGGACGTTTACCAGGGCGCGCCAGCGCCGGTATCAACCTTCCTGGCAACCGCCAGCAAGATTGCTATCTTCGGCGTGGTGATGCGTCTGTTCCTGTACATGCCGGTGGGCAACAGCGAAGCGGTACGCGTGGTGCTGGGCCTGATTGCCTTTGCCTCTATCATCTTCGGTAACCTGATGGCGCTGAGCCAGACTAATATCAAACGTCTGCTCGGCTACTCTTCCATCTCGCATCTTGGCTATCTGCTGGTGGCGCTGATTGCCCTGCAAAGCGGTGAAATGTCGATGGAAGCTGTCGGTGTCTATCTGGCCGGTTACCTGTTCAGCAGCCTCGGCGCGTTCGGCGTAGTGAGCCTGATGTCCAGCCCATACCGTGGTCCGGATGCCGATTCGCTGTACTCCTATCGCGGCCTGTTCTGGCATCGTCCGATTCTGTCGGCGGTGATGACGGTGATGATGCTGTCGCTGGCAGGTATCCCGATGACGCTGGGCTTTATCGGTAAATTCTACGTGCTGGCCGTCGGTGTGCATGCACACCTGTGGTGGCTGGTTGCCGCCGTGGTGATCGGTTCGGCGATTGGTCTGTACTACTACCTGCGTGTGGCTGTGAGTCTGTACCTGAGCGCGCCGGATAAACTGAATCGCGATGCACCGTCGAACTGGCAGTACAGCGCGGGCGGTATCGTGGTGCTGATCTCCGCGCTGCTGGTCCTCGTGCTTGGCGTGTGGCCGCAGCCGCTGATTAGCATTGTTCAGTTGGCAACACCGCTGATGTAATCGCCGGGGCCGGGGTTCACGCCGTCGGTCCTGGAGCCCTGCCTGCCCGTTGCGATACGGGCAGGCATTTTTTTTGCCTCATCCTTTCTGTTCCCACTCCTGACCGACTCGTTACAGGCTGTAGACCATAAAGTCCTCGGCCAGCAGGGTCCGGGGAAATACCTCCCGACACTCCGCCAGCAGGCGCAGACAGCCTTCAGCGTCATAGCGCGAACTAAAGTGGGTGGCGATAAACATCCGTACGCCGGCATTGCGGGCCAGCGCAGCCGCCTGCTGGCTTGACGAATGACCACGGCTATTGGCTTTTTCGACCATCGCCTGCTCCAGCGTCGTTTCATGAACCATCAGTTCAACGCCTCGCGCCAGCTCCAGCGCGGCTTCGCAGGGCGCGGTATCGCCAAAAATCGCCAGCTTTTTACCGGGCGTTGCCGGGCCGAGATACTCCGTACCGTCGATTGTCCTTCCGTCCTCCAGCACAATCGTCTCTCCCTGCTTCAGGCGTTGGAATAACGGCCCCGGCTGGACGCCATCGGCAATCAGGCGGGCGGCATCGAGGGTGCCGGGGCGAGCGTGCTCTTCGATACGGTAGCCGTAACATTCAACCGGATGATTCAGCGGATAAGCGCTGACCCGATATCCCCCTTCGTCAAAGACCAGACCTGGGCCCACTTCGACAATGGTGAGCGGATAATCGGTCCAGGAACCGCTTAAGCGCAGCGCGGTTTCAACAAACTCCCTCAGCCCCGTTGGACCGTACAGCGTTAGCGGCAGCGAGTTGCCCTGCATGGAGCGACTGCACAGCAGACCGGGGAGGCCGAACAGATGATCGCCGTGGAGGTGAGTAATAAAAATCTTATTCAGTTTTCCTGGGTGATACGGGGTATGCAGAAACTGATGCTGGGTACCTTCTCCGCAGTCGAACAACCACATCTCCGCTGCCGTCGGCTGTTGCAAATTCAGCACGATAGACGTCATATTACGTGTACGGGTCGGCACGCCTGCGGATGTCCCCAAAAAAGTCAATTCCATCGTCCAGTGTCCTCGGGGCGTGGGTGAAAAACTCAAGTATACAGGAGTAGTCAATGATTACATGGCAGGATCTTCACCACGCAGAGCTGACCGTCCCGCAGTTGTATGCTTTGCTGCAACTGCGTTGCGCGGTATTTGTCGTCGAACAAACCTGCCCTTATCAGGATATTGACGGTGACGACCTGATGGGTGAAAACCGCCATCTGCTCGGCTGGCAAGGCGATGAACTGGTCGCCTATGCGCGCATTTTGAAAAGCGACGATGACATTGAGCCGGTGGTGATTGGTCGGGTCATTGTCAGCCCGGCGGTGCGCGGCGAGAAGCTGGGGTATCAGCTAATGGAACAGGCGCTGGCCAGTTGCCGTCGTCATTGGCCGCACAAGGCTATCTACCTCGGCGCCCAGGCACACCTGCAACGTTTTTACGCCAGCTTTGGTTTTCAACCGGTAACCGACATTTACGATGAGGACGGCATTGCGCATATCGGTATGGCTCGCGAAGCGGTCGCTGGTTAAGCGCCGTTAGCGTAACGGCTTAAAGAATCTATACTTTTTCCCCGTCAGCCTGTCCGGGCAGGCGGCAGCCACATACGGAAAGTCCTCTCCCTCATTATGGGTACTGCAATTTCACGCCAGTACCCCGTATAATATGTGGTTTTTATTGTGTGGAGGTTTGCGTGCTGTCTGTTTCCACTGCGCTGGAACGCTTACGTGACTGTCTGTCTGACGATTTTCCGCCGTCGTCCGGTACGCGAATTTTCGATATTCCTTTCCCTCTTCATGACGCTTTTGACCCCCTTCTGTGGTGCGGTCATCAAGCGCAGTGGCCACAGTTTTACTGGCAGCAGCGCAATGGCGATGAAGAGCTTGCTGCGCTCGGCGCGGTCAAAACCTTCCCGTCTTTGGCCGAGGCTCACGGCTTCTTGCAGTGTCAGGGGCTGGCGGATTTACGGATTTGTGGCCTGAATGCGTTTAACCCGCAGGAAGGGACCCTATTTTTGCCGCGGCTGGAGTGGCGTCGGGTTGGGGCGAAAGCCACTCTGCGCCTGCTGCTGAGTAGCGAGACTTCACTACGCGAAGAGGCCATCGCGGCTCGGGAATTTCTCCAGGTGCTGACTCCTGAGCAGGCGCAGCCCGCCGCTGTGCCACCGGTGCTCAGCGAGCAACATTCCCCGGACTATCCACAATGGTATGCGCTGATTGAGCGGGCAACTCAGGCGATTGCCGCAGGGGAGATGGAGAAAGTGGTGCTGGCGCGGGCCACGAATATCCAGTTTGCGGCGCCGCCGGATCCGCTGGCGATCGTGGCCGCCAGCCGTCGTAGCAATCACCGCTGTTTTCATTTCATGATGGCCTTTAACGCACAGCGGACATTCTTTGGCTCCACACCGGAGCGGCTTTGGCGTCGGCGCGGGACGCTGCTGTGCACCGAAGCGCTGGCCGGGACCGCTGCCAGCCATCCCGATGATCGCCAGGCGCAATGGTTGGCCGACTGGCTGATGAAAGATGATAAAAACCAGCGCGAGAATATGCTGGTGGTGGAGGATATCCGCCAGCGTATGCAGGATGACGTCCGTTCGCTGGATGTGCTGCCGCCGCAGGTGGTGCGGCTGCGTAAAGTACAGCATCTGCGCCGCTGCATCTGGGCTGAACTCTACCAGCCTGATGATACCCGTTGCCTGCATCAGCTGCAGCCGACCGCCGCGGTCGCCGGATTACCGCGCCGGGCGGCGCTGGCATTTATTACCCGCCATGAACCTTTCACCCGGGAATGGTACGCCGGTTCCGCTGGCTACCTGTCGCTGGCGCAAAGCGAATTCTGCGTGGCCCTGCGTTCGGCGCTGATCGAAAACGCCACGCTCAGGCTGTATGCCGGTGCCGGAATTGTCAGCGGTTCCGAACCTGAGCAGGAGTGGCAGGAGATAGAAAATAAGGCGGCGGGGCTGCGTTCATTATTACTGACAAAAACGTAGATAAACGATGCATATCAATACTCCATTGCTTTGTATTACCTATACTTAGCCTCAATATTTGATACCGGACAATTTCATGTCAGTAAGCGCATTTAACCGACGCTGGGCGGCGGTGATCCTGGAAGCATTAACTCGCCACGGCGTGCAGCATATTTGTATTGCGCCGGGCTCGCGCTCGACACCTCTTACGCTGGCAGCGGCGGAAAACCGTGCGTTTATTCCCCATACTCATTTCGATGAACGCGGTCTTGGCCATCTGGCGCTGGGGCTGGCAAAAGCCAGTCGGCAGCCGGTAGCGGTAATTGTCACTTCCGGAACGGCGACGGCTAACCTCTATCCTGCCTTAATTGAGGCGGGCCTGACCGGTGAAAAGCTGATACTTCTTACCGCCGATCGTCCCCCGGAGCTGATTGACTGCGGTGCGAACCAGGCGATCCGCCAGCCGGGCATGTTTGCTTCTCATCCCTCGCAGACGCTGTCGTTGCCGCGTCCGTCGCAGGATGTGCCCGCGCGCTGGTTGGTGTCGACGATTGACCAGGTGCTCGGCACCCTGCATTGCGGCGGTATCCATATCAACTGTCCGTTCGCCGAGCCGCTGTACGGCGAGATGGATGACACCGGCGTGGAGTGGCAGCAGCAGCTCGGCGCATGGTGGCAAAGCGATAAACCCTGGCTACGGCAGTCCCTGCATCTGGAAAGCGAAAAGCAGCGCGACTGGTTTTTCTGGCGGCAAAAGCGGGGCGTTGTCGTTGCTGGCCGCCTGAGCGCCGCTGAAGGTAAAAAAGTCGCCGGGTGGGCAAAAACGCTCGGCTGGCCGCTGATTGGCGACGTCCTTTCTCAGACCGGGCAGCCGCTACCGTGCGCCGACCTGTGGCTGGCAAACGGCAAAGCGGTGAGCGAATTGCAGCAGGCGCAAATCGTTGTACAATTGGGCAGCAGCCTTACCGGTAAACGCGTGCTGCAGTGGCAGGCCACCTGTGAACCGGAAGAATACTGGGTCGTGGATAATCTCCCCGGCCGCCTCGACCCGGCTCATCACCGCGGTCGTCGTCTGGTCTGCCCGGTGGAACAGTGGCTGGATCTGCATCCGGCGGAAAGCCGCCAGCCGTGGGCGACGACGATCCCTGTGCTGTCGCGGCAGGCCTGGCAGGCGGCGGCCGACCGCAGTGAGGCATTTGGCGAAGCCCAGCTGGCTCACCGGATTCAGCGCTATCTTCCGGATCAGGGGCAACTGTTTGTCGGTAATAGCCTGGTGGTTCGGTTAATTGATGCCCTGGCGCAGCTTCCGGCAGGATACCCGGTTTATAGCAACCGCGGCGCCAGCGGTATTGATGGCCTGCTGGCGACGGCGGCAGGGGTCCAGCGGGCCAGCACCCGCCCGACGCTGGCGATTGTCGGCGATCTCTCCGCGCTCTACGATCTGAACTCACTGGCGTTGCTGCGTCAGGCCTCTGCGCCGCTGGTGCTGATGGTGGTAAACAACAACGGCGGGCAGATATTTTCTTTGCTGCCGACGCCGCAGGATCAACGGCGTCAGTTTTATCTGATGCCGCAGGATGTTAATTTCGGCCATGCGGCGGCAATGTTTGGCCTTCATTATCACCGTCCGGACAACTGGGAAGCTCTGGAAACGGCGCTGGCTGACGCCTGGCATCTTCCCGGCGCCACGCTGATTGAGCTGGTGGTGAATGAGACGGAAGGTACGCATACTCTGCAACAGTTGCTGGCGCAGGTCAGCCGCCTATGAGTCTGCACGCTCTGTGCGCAAAGGGGCAGTCGGGCTATCCATGGCTGGTCTTTTTACACGGTTTTTCCGGGGACAGTCGGGAGTGGCAAACGGTGGGTGCCGCGTTCAGCGCTTATCCGCGGTTGTATATTGATCTGCCGGGGCACGGTGGTTCGCGTGATGTCAGGGTCAGCGATTTTGCCGAGGTCAGTCTGCGGCTGGCGGAAACGCTGGCGCACTACCATGTTCGGGACTACTGGCTGATTGGCTATTCGTTGGGCGGGCGTATTGCGATGTTTTTTGCCGGCCAGCCGCGGCGCGGGCTGTGCGGGCTGGTCGTTGAGGGCGGCCATCCCGGCCTCCAGGATACACGCCAACGCCGACAGCGCGCTTGTAGCGATGCCGCCTGGGCAGAGCGCTTTCGCCGCGAGCCGCTGGCGCAGGTTTTTGCCGACTGGTACCAGCAGCCGGTTTTCGCCGGCTTAAGTACGGTGCAGCGGGAAGCGCTTGTGGCGCTGCGCAGCCACAACAGCGGCGCCAGCCTTGCAGCGATGCTGGAGGCAACCTCCCTCGCCGTACAGCCCGACCTGCGCGCGCAACTCCGCGTCCGGCGCTACCCTGTTCATTATCTTTGTGGCGAGCGCGATGTGAAGTTTCGTGCCATTGCACGCGACGTCGCCGCAACGACACATATTATTCATCATGCCGGGCATAACGCGCATCGGGAAAATCCTGCGGCGGTAGTGTCATGTCTGGCTCAGTTTTTAGCGAGTTAACCAAAGGACATTCTATGATCTCTCTTGATGAAGCAATGCTCTACGCCCCCGTGGAATGGCACGATTGCTCCGAAGGCTACACCGACATTCGTTACCAGAAGTCGACGGACGGGATTGCTAAAATCACCATTAACCGTCCGCAGGTACGCAATGCGTTCCGCCCGCTGACCGTGAAAGAGATGATTCAGGCGTTGTCCGATGCCCGATATGACGACAATATCGGTGCCATTATCCTCACCGGCGAAGGCGATAAAGCATTCTGCGCCGGCGGCGACCAGAAGGTGCGCGGCGATTACGGTGGCTACCAGGATGATTCCGGCGTCCACCACCTGAACGTGCTCGATTTCCAGCGCCAGATCCGCACCTGCCCGAAACCGATCGTGGCGATGGTGGCGGGGTATTCCATCGGCGGTGGTCACGTTCTGCATATGATGTGCGATCTGACGATTGCCGCAGAGAATGCCATTTTCGGCCAGACCGGCCCGAAAGTCGGCTCATTTGATGGCGGCTGGGGCGCATCCTACATGGCGCGGATCGTCGGACAGAAAAAAGCGCGTGAAATCTGGTTCCTGTGCCGACAGTACGATGCACAGCAGGCGCTGGATATGGGGCTGGTCAACACCGTGGTCCCGCTGGCGGATCTGGAAAAAGAGACCGTGCGTTGGTGTCGCGAAATGCTGCAAAACAGCCCGATGGCGCTGCGCTGCCTGAAGGCGGCGCTGAACGCCGATTGCGATGGTCAGGCGGGACTGCAGGAGCTGGCGGGGAACGCCACCATGTTGTTCTACATGACCGAAGAGGGGCAGGAAGGGCGCAACGCCTTCAACCAAAAACGTCAGCCGGACTTCAGCAAATTTAAACGGAATCCATAATGCGTCAGGCGCAGGTTTACCGCTGGCAGGTACCGATGGACGCGGGCGTGGTACTGCGCGAACGGCGGTTAAAAACTCGCGATGGGTTGTTCATCCACCTGCAGGAGGGGGAACGTCAGGGATGGGGCGAAATTGCACCTCTGCCGGGCTTTAGCGCGGAAACGCTGGAGGAGGCGCAGTCTGCGCTGCTGGCGTGGGCGATAGCCTGGCGGCAGGGTGAGAGCCTGCCCGAGCTGTCGCCGCCTTCCGTGGCCTTCGGCGTCAGCTGTGCGCTGGCGGAGCTGAACGATGAACTGCCGCTGGAGGCGGAGTATCGTGCGGTGCCGCTGTGCACCGGCGACCCGGACGAACTGTTTGCCAGGCTGGCGGCACTGCCCGGAGAAAAGGTGGCGAAGGTCAAGATCGGGCTGTATGAAGCGGTGCGTGACGGGATGGTGGTTAACCTGCTGCTGGAAGCGATTCCCGATTTGCAACTACGTCTGGACGCCAATCGCGCCTGGACGCCGCTCAAAGCGCAGCAGTTTGCAAAATATGTCCATCCGCAGTACCGAGACCGTATCGCCTTCCTTGAGGAACCGTGTAAATCCCGCGACGACTCGCGGGATTTTGCCCGGGAAACCGGCATCGCCATTGCCTGGGATGAAAGTCTACGTGAGGCGGATTTTCGTTTTCAGGCGGAACCTGGGGTGCGTGCGTTGGTGATCAAGCCGATGCTCACCGGCAGCCTGCGCAAAGTGCGGGAACAGATCGCTATGGCGCACGCGTTGGGGCTAACCGCGGTGATCAGCTCATCGATCGAATCAAGCCTTGGACTGACGCAGCTGGCGCGGATTGCCGCCTGGCTGACGCCGCAGACCCTTCCCGGTCTGGATACGCTGGCATTGATGCGCGCACAACTGATTCGCCCCTGGCCTGCCAGCCCGTTACCCTGTCTGAACTGTGATGCGCTGGAGCCGCTGTTGTGACCTTTCGCGACTGGCCATGGCGCCACTGGCGTCGGCTGCGTGGCGAGGCTCCGGCAGTACGCCTGAACGACGTTGTCCTGAGCTGGCGGCAGCTGTGCGTTGAGGTTGATGCGCTGGCCGCCGGATTCCGTGCTCAGGGGGTCAATGAAGGGGAGGGCGTGCTGCTGCGGGCCTATAACCAGCCATCGGCATTGCTGGCATGGCTGGCGCTGCTTCAATGCGGCGCCCGAGTGCTTCCTCTGAATCCGCAGTTACCGCCTTCGCTGCTGGCGGCGTTGTTGCCCTCTCTCGATCTGCGCTATGCGCTGGTGCTGAATGGCGATCCGCTTGCCCTCGACTTTGCGCTGCTGGCGCTGCAACGCGCGGCGAGTGAATCGACGCTGTACTGGTGTGAAGAACGTCTGGCGTCAATGACGCTCACCTCCGGTTCTATGGGGCTGCCGAAGGCCGCCGTGCACAGCTGTCGGGCGCATCTTGCCAGCGCTGAAGGTGTGCTGGCGATGATTCCACTGGCGTCGGACGATGATTGGCTGTTGTCGCTGCCGCTGTTTCATGTTTCAGGGCAGGGGATTCTCTGGCGCTGGCTGCTGGCGGGCTCCCGCCTGACAGTAGGGGAAAGGCAACCGCTAGAACAGGCGTTGCGAGGCTGTACGCATGCCTCGCTGGTGCCCACTCAACTCTGGCGTTTGCTCAATAGCGAGGCTGAGGTGTCGTTGAAGGCGGTGCTTCTGGGGGGCGCGGCGATTCCCGTCGCGTTGACCGATCAGGCGCGCGTCCGGGGTATTCGCTGCTGGTGTGGCTATGGTCTGACGGAGTTCGCCTCGACGGTATGCGGCAAAGAGGCAGATGGCGCGCCGGACGTCGGCCAGCCGCTTCCGGGGCGTGCGCTGAAAATCGTTGAGGGCGAAGTCTGGCTGCGTGCCGACAGCATGGCGGCTGGCTACTGGCGCGATGGCGGGATTCAGCCGCTGGTCAACGAACAGGGCTGGTTTGCCACTCGCGATCGCGGTGAGTTCAGGGAGGGCAAACTGACTCTGCTTGGGCGGATGGATAACCTCTTTTTCAGCGGCGGGGAAGGTATTCAGCCTGAAGAGGTGGAGCGGGTGCTCCTGGCGCATCCGCAGATTCAGCAGGCGTTTATCGTGCCGTTAGACGATGCGGAGTTTGGTCAGCGTCCGGTGGCGGTGGTGGAGTGCGATGCGCAGTGCGATGTCGCCGCGCTGGCGGTCTGGGCACAGGATAAGCTGGCTCGTTTTCAGCAACCGATACGCTGGTTGTCGTTACCTGATTCATTGAAAACCGGCGGGATTAAAATCTCCCGCCGGGCATTACGTGACTGGGTTAATGCGTTGCCAGGCGGCCAGACGAGTTAACCGGGTGTGGCCTCGGCACGGCGATGGGGGGCTCAGAGCAGGCCTTTCAGGGTGAATGTTTTGCGCGTCGCGATATTCAGATCGTAGCGGTGCAAATCTTGCGGCTTTACCCAGGCATACGCCTGAAATTCGTCGTTGAGGGTGATTTCGCGGTTGGCGCTGAGGCAATCAAAAATCAGGTAAATCATATAAACCTCTTCCTGACGGCCGTCGGCATAGGTTTTGACCCGACTATCATCGCTAAAGGTCCACGGCATAATCTGCGTCAGCTGCAACGCCGCCCCGAGTTCCTCACGCACTTCCCGACGTAGCGCCTCTTCAATACGTTCGCCCGGTTCAACGCCGCCGCCGGAAAGTGCCCACTGCCCGGGAAAAACGCCGCGATCGTCAGCCATTTTGCACAACAAATAGTGTCCCTGATTCTGAATCAGCGGGCAGACGATGGTCCTTTGGCGCATAGTGATCTCCTTGACTAAACGGCAGGGAAAAGGTGCCGAAGGATCAGTTTGCGAGCCGTCTCGCTAAACTGCAAGCTGCATTGTTCGTACTTACCCGACATTATCCGTAGCAACTGGTTACAATCACGAAAGTAAAGGTCGTTTTAGTGCATTGATTCCTCAGCGTTCGGCAGTACAATTCTGCGGTTTTGGGGACTTTTTTGATTCTTGTTTTGTGGATAGAGTAAAAATGAAAAAGAGCATTTTATTAGGTCTTGCCGGCATGATGTTTGTCTCTACGGCGGCAAATGCCATCAGCGTGACCGGACAGGTTGGTGAGCACTACACCAACCTTGGCGTCGGTTTCGGGACTGAGTCATCCGGTCTGGCCGTGACCGGCAACTGGATGCACAGCGACAATGACGGCGACGCGGCGGGTTTAGGTCTTGGCCTGAATCTTCCGCTGGGGCCATTCCTCGGGACGGTAGGCGGTAAGGGCGTTTACACCCACCCGAAGAGCGGAGATGAAGGGTATGCGGCGGCCGTCGGCGGCGGCCTGCAGTGGAAAATGGGTGACAGCTTCCGTCTGTTCGGCGAATACTACTATTCCCCGGATTCACTCTCCAGCGGCATCCAGAGCTATCAGGAAGCCAATGCCGGTGCGAGCTGGACAATTATGCGCCCTCTGAGCATCGAAGCCGGTTATCGCTATCTGAACCTCGAAGGGAAAGACGGCAACAAAGACAGCACGATTGCAGACGGCCCGTACCTCGGCGTCAGCGCCAGCTTCTAATCCCCCAACGGCGCGAACGTTTCCCGCGCCGTATTCCTGTCTACTCCGCCTGCGCCTTGCGTTATAGTATTGCCACCTGGCAGGCAAGGAGTGAAGTGAAGAATGATAAATGTGGAAATGCTGTCCACCGGCGATGAAGTGTTGCACGGGCAAATCGTCGATACCAATGCCGCGTGGCTGGCCGATTTCTTTTTCAATCAGGGATTACCGTTAACGCGCCGCAACACCGTGGGCGATGACCTTGATTCCCTGGTCACAGTGTTACGCGAACGCAGTGAACAGGCGGATGTGCTGATCGTCAACGGCGGTCTTGGGCCAACCAGTGATGATCTGAGCGCGCTGGCCGCCGCGACCGCCAAGGGCGAAGGACTGATTCTGCACGAAGAGTGGCTGGAAACGATGACCCGCTTCTTTGCCGATCGCGGTCGCCCGATGGCCGCAAGTAACCGTAAGCAGGCGGAGATCCCCGCCAGCGCGGAGATGATCAACAATCCGGTGGGAACGGCCTGCGGTTTTGCCGTTCAGCTCAACCGCTGTCTGATGTTTTTCACCCCTGGCGTCCCGTCGGAATTCAAAGTTATGGTCGAGCAGGAAATTTTACCCCGCCTGCGTGAGCGTTTCCCGCTGTCTGCACCGCCGCTCTGTCTGCGTCTGACAACTTTTGGCCGTTCAGAAAGCGATCTGGCGCAAAGCCTCGATCCGCTGGTGCTGCCGCCGGATGTCGTCATGGGCTACCGCTCTTCCATGCCGATTATTGAGCTGAAGCTCACCGGGCCGGCAGAACAGCGCGAAGCGATGCTGGCAATTTGGCCGGAAGTGAAAAAAGTGGCGGGAGAGAGCATGATTTTCGAGGGCACCGAGGGGTTGCCCGCGCAGATTGCGCGGTGTTTACAGGAGCGCCAGTTGAGTCTGACGCTAAGTGAACAGTTTACCGGCGGGTTGCTGGCGCTTCAGCTCTCGCGGGCAGGCACGCCGCTCCTGGCAAGTGAAGTGGTCCCTTGCCAGGAAGAGTCGCTGGCGCAGTCTGCCCGCTGGGCAGCAGAACGGCGGGTTAATCATTTCGCGGGTCTGGCGCTGGCGGTGAGCGGCCAGGAGGCCGATCACCTGAATTTCGTGCTCTCGACGCCGGAAGGCACCCATGCGCTGCGGGTCAAATTCAGCGCCACTCGCCACAGTCTGACGATTCGCCAGGAAGTCTGTGCCATGATGGCGCTGAATATGCTGCGTCGTTGGTTGAACGGTCAGCCGGTCGCCGGGGAACATGGCTGGATTAACGTCGTCGAATCTCTCTCGTTTTAAACCAATCGTTGCGTCGGGAACGCCTCCCGGCGCGTGATGAGTCCAGCCTGTTGTACTCGCTTTTAAATATTCTGTGCGCCATCTCCCATTTTCCTCCCTCTGAATGTCCACTCTGCTGGAATAGCGTCGTCATTTGAAGTCGCTCACAATTTTCCGCCCGGACAACCGCAACACTGATTCCAGTATTCAGGATTGGAGTCCAGTATGTTGGAATCAAGCAAGGTCCCGGCGCTGACCCGCGCCATCGATATTCTCAATTTGATCGCCCGCATCGGCCCCTGCAGCGCGGCGACCATTATTGACGAACTGGGTATTCCGAAAAGCACCGTCTATCTGCTGTTAGGAGAGCTGAGAAAACAGCGTTTCCTTAGCATGGATAATCAGGATAACTACTGCCTGTGGACCAAGCTGGTTGAGCTGGCCGGGCAGGCGCTGAGCAAAATGGACCTGCGCGAACTGGCGCGTCCGCGCCTGACGCAACTGATGGACCAGTGCGGGTTGCTCTGTCACCTGGGGATTATCGACAGCGGCAACGCCTACTACATTCTGAAGATTGAATCCCCGGCCACCATCAGCGTGCGTTCGCATGAGGGCAAGAGCCTGTCGCTGTATCGTTCTGGTATCGGTAAATGTCTGCTGGCCTGGCAGCCTGAGTGGGTTCAGGCGTCTATTATCAGCGAGCTGCAGTGGGAGCGGGCGACGCCAACGACCATCACCAGTGCCCAGCAGCTTCGCGATGAACTGGGGCGTATTCGCGCTCGCGGCTGGAGCTTCGATAACGGCGAAGATTATCCCGACGTTCGCTGCGTGGCCGCGCCGGTGTTTAACGCCAATAACGAGCTGACCGCCGCAATCTCCGTGGTGGGGACTCGCCTGCAAATCAATGAAGACAATCGCGATTACCTTGCCGGTAGGGCGATTGCCTGCGCTAAAGATATTTCTCGTCTGCTGGGATGGAAGAGCCCCTCCGAACAACAAGCCTCATAATAAGGAGAAGATCGTGACCCTACCGAAAATTAAACACGTCCGCGCCTGGTTTATCGGCGGCGCTACCGCAGAGAAAGGCGCTGGTGGCGGCGACTACCATGACCAGGGGGCAAATCACTGGATTGACGATCATATCGCCACGCCGATGAGTAAATACAAGCAGTATGAACAGTCCCGCCAGTCGTTTGGCATCAACGTTCTCGGCACACTGATTGTTGAAGTCGAAGCCGAAAACGGGCAGACCGGCTTTGCGGTGTCGACGGCGGGCGAGATGGGCTGCTTCATCGTGGAAAAACACCTCAACCGCTTTATCGAAGGCAAATGCGTCAGCAATATCAAACTGATCCATGACCAGATGCTCAACGCCACCATGTACTACTCCGGCTCCGGCGGCCTGGTGATGAATACCATCTCCTGTATCGACCTGGCGTTGTGGGATCTGTTCGGTAAAGTGGTTGGGCTGCCGGTTTACAAACTGCTGGGCGGCGCGGTGCGCGATGAAATTCAGTTCTATGCCACCGGAGCACGCCCGGACCTGGCAAAAGAGATGGGATTTATCGGCGGCAAAATGCCGACCCACTGGGGGCCGCACGATGGCGATACGGGGATCCGCAAAGATGCCGCGATGGTGGCTGATATGCGCGAAAAATGTGGCCCGGATTTCTGGCTGATGCTGGACTGCTGGATGAGCCAGGACGTCAACTACGCCACTAAACTGGCCCACGCCTGCGCGCCTTATAACCTTAAGTGGATCGAAGAGTGCCTGCCGCCGCAGCAGTACGAAGGCTATCGCGAGCTTAAACGCAATGCGCCTGCCGGGATGATGGTCACCAGCGGCGAGCACCACGGCACGCTGCAATCCTTCCGCACGTTATCGGAAACCGGTATCGATATTATGCAGCCTGATGTCGGTTGGTGCGGCGGCCTGACCACGTTGGTGGAGATTGCGGCGATTGCCAAATCGCGCGGCCAACTGGTGGTTCCGCACGGTTCATCGGTCTATTCGCACCACGCGGTCATTACCTTTACCAACACGCCGTTCAGCGAGTTCCTGATGACCAGCCCGGACTGCTCAACGATGCGTCCGCAGTTCGACCCGATTCTGGTTGACGAACCGGTACCGGTGAATGGGCGTATCCACAAAACCGTTCTCGATAAACCGGGTTTCGGCGTTGAGCTGAACCGCGACTGCAACCTGAAACGCCCTTATAGCCACTGATCCCGTCGTGCCGCACAGCGGTGATGTGCGGCCCATTGTTGAGGATATTACGATGAGCAACACCTTGCTTGAGAGCGTGGTGAAGAAAAACCGCGCCCGTTTGATCCCCTTTATGCTGGCGCTGTATGTGCTGGCGTTTCTTGACCGCTCGAATATTGGCTTTGCCAAAGAGACCTATCAGCTGGATACCGGTCTCAGCAACGAAGCCTATGCGCTGGGGGCGGGGATTTTCTTTGTGGTGTATGCCTTTCTCGGGGTGCCAGCCAATCTGCTGATGCGCAAATTCGGCGCAAGAAAATGGATTGGCTGCACCACCTTGCTGTGGGGCATTCTTTCCGCAGCGATGGCGTGGGCGGATACGGAAGCGAAATTTCTGCTGGTGCGCACTCTGCTGGGCGCCGCCGAAGCGGGCTTCTTCCCAGGGATGATCTACCTGACCTCTCAGTGGTTTCCGCAGCAGAACCGCGCCAGCATTATGGGGTTGTTTTATATGGGCGCGCCGCTGGCGCTGACCCTTGGTTCGCCGCTATCCGGCGCGCTGCTGGAAATGCACGGTTTTAGGGGGCATCCCGGCTGGTTCTGGATGTTTGTTATTGAGGGGCTGCTGGCGATCGGCGCGGGATTCTTCACCTTCTTTTGGCTCGACGACACGCCGCAAAATGCGCGTTTCCTGACCTCTACCGAAAAGCAGGCGTTAATCAGCGAGCTGGCCCGCGAAGAGCAGAAAAAGGTCACCTCGCGGTTGTCCGATGCGCTGCGCAACGGCCGCGTCTGGCAGCTGGCCATTATCTATCTGACCATTCAGGTCGCGGTTTACGGGCTGATTTTCTTTCTGCCAACCCAGGTCGCCGCGCTGCTGGGCACCAAAGTGGGGTTCGTGGCCTCGGTGGTGACCGCTATCCCATGGGTGGCGGCGCTGTTCGGGACCTGGCTGATTCCGCGCTACTCCGACCGCACCGGCGAGCGACGTAATATTGCGGCGTTCACTCTGCTGGCGGCGGCAATAGGTATTGCGGTCTCCGGGCTGGTGTCGCCGGTGCTGGCTATTATCGCGCTGTGCGTCGCCGCCGTCGGCGTCATTGCCGTGCAGCCGGTCTTCTGGACCATGCCGACGCAGCTGTTGTCTGGCACGGCGCTGGCCGCGGGCATTGGTTTCGTCAATCTGTTTGGCGCGATCGGCGGTTTTCTGGCCCCCATCATTCGGGTTCAGGCCGAAACGATGTTCGCCAGTCACTCTGCCGGATTAGTGACGCTCGCCTGCGTGGCGGTTGTCGGGGTGGTTATTATCTTTTCGCTGCGCGTCAATCGCACGATACCGCAGGCTGGCAGCGTACAACATTAATGTAAGGGAGAACTATGAACGCTATTTTATCAAACCCATTTAAAGCGGGATTATTGCAAGGGGAAGCGCAAATTGGCCTGTGGCTGAGCTCGACTTCTTCTTATATGGCTGAGATTGCTGCCACTTCAGGTTATGACTGGCTGCTGATTGACGGCGAACATGCGCCCAATACTATTCAGGACCTTTATCATCAGTTGCAGGCCATCGCCCCCTACGTCAGTCAGCCGGTGATTCGCCCGGTAGAGGGTAATCGCAGCCTGATTAAGCAGGTGCTCGATATCGGCGCCAGAACGCTGCTGATCCCGATGGTTGATACCGCCGAACAGGCGCGGGAGGTGGTTTCAGCTACCCGCTATCCGCCGGTGGGGACCCGTGGCGTCGGGGCGGGGGTGGCACGCGCTGCGCGCTGGGGACGGGTGGAGAACTATATGGCGCAGGCCAACGATGAGCTGTGCCTGCTGATTCAGGTGGAGAGCAAAACGGCCCTCAATAATCTGGATGCGATCCTCGAAGTGGAGGGGATTGACGGCGTCTTTATCGGCCCGGCTGACCTGTCGGCCTCGCTGGGCTACCCGGACAACGCTGGTCATCCGGAAGTGCAGCGCATCATTGAACAGAGCATCCGCCGCATTCGCGCGGCGGGGAAAGCTGCGGGTTTCCTCGCCGTTGACCCGCAGATGGCGCACAATGCGCTGGCATGGGGGGCGAATTTTGTTGCCGTGGGTGTCGATACTAATCTTTACACCAGCGCGCTGGATACACGGCTGGCGATGTTCAAACCGGTAGCCGCACCGGCGGAGGGAAAGGGGAGCTACTGATCTCCCTTTGTTGGCGCTGGCTTCAGCCCAGCGCTTGCGCCAGTAGAGTGATGGGATGTTCACAGCGTTTGCTGGTGGACATCTCAATCTGCCATTTGCAGGTTTCACAATCGGTGATCACCAGATCGGCACCGCTCTGCTCAATTTGCCGGAACAGCGGTGCGCCGATGGCCTGCGAAGAGGGATAGTTTTCCGATTTAAACCCGTAGGTGCCGGCGATGCCGCAGCACTGCGAATCCAGCACTTCCAGCTGTAAACCCGGGATCAGCCGCAGCAGTTCGAGGGTATACAGCGACCAGCCCATCTTCTCCATATGACATGGCGTGTGATAAACCACCTTCAGCGGCAGCGGCCGTAGCGGCAGGGTACGTCCGGCATCAAGCTGGCGCCAGATCCAGCGGGTTGCCAGTTCAACCCGGTCGCGAAGGTCCTGATTATCGACATCCAGCAGATGCGGGTATTCGTCGCGCAGGGTAAAAGTGCAGGTTGATGAGGTGGCAATGATCGGCAGCGGGGTCTCTCGCATGGCGGCGACGTTGCTCTGTGCTTGCCGGCGGGCTTTGGCGAAAAAGCCGTTGGCGATAAGCGGCACGCCGCAGCATTTTTCTTTGCTTAACAGCTGTACGCCGGTGCCCATCGCATTCAGCACGTGAATGAGATCGTGGCCGAGTTGTGGATGGTTGTAGTTGACGTAACAGCCGTGAAAGAATGCCACCTGCTTACTGAACTGCGCCTGGTGGGCTGCCTGCTGACGATACGCCCGGCGAAAAGTGCCAAAACCGTATTTCGGCAGCGTTCGGCGGTGGTCAATCTTTAGCGTCGCATCAAGCAGCTTGCGTACTGGTTTGAGCCCCGTCGCGGCGTTGACCAGCGGGGCAAACGGCGTGGAGAGGGCACCCATCAGATCTGTATGGCTGAGGATAGCATCACGCAGCGTCGGTTTTTGCTGACTGTACTGCGCCCGTGCCCGCTGGATAATATCGCCAATTTTTACATCAGAAGGGCAGGCGACTTCACAGCGCTTGCAGTTAATACAATATTTTAAGGCCTCATCGTACAGCGTCCCGTCCTTCAGCCGCAGGCGCTCACCGTCCGGGCCAGCCTGTTTTGGGCCCGGGTAGCGGGGATTTACCTGGCTGACCGGGCAGTTGGTCGTACACACGGTACATTTAATGCAGCTCTCAAAGCGGGTATCGTTCATCGCACGCCTCCGGCAAGGTCATGAATCTGTTTCGCGACATGCAGCGCGGTGACCGCGCAAACACCGCCGCCGCATCCCAACTGGATGGCGTCAAAACCGCCCAGTAACGAACCGATGGCAAACAGGTTGCCGAGCGGCTGGCCCTCAAGCAACGGGCGCAGCAGCGCGTCGGTTTTCAGGCCGAAGTGCTGCCAGGGTTGCGAAGCAAAGAAATCGCGTTGATACCAGTTCTCGCGCGGGAGGGGCTGCAGCAGGTCGAGGCCGAGAATCGGCTCCCGAACGCGCTCTTTCTTGGCGATCAATCCATTGCTGAAGAAACTGCCGCTGGCGAGTACTGCAAAACGGGGACGTAGCGCGACATCGCCGTGCTGCCGTGTCCAGACCGCGGTGACATTCCCCTCCTGATGGCTGATTCGCGTGACTTCATCACCGGCCAGCCAGGTGCCGCCGGTGCGAATAAAACGACGTTGAAGCTGGTTATGCAGGCGCATACCGGGTACCGAAGGCGGCAGCGTCGGTAGCAAGCGCAGCGGGCAGGGCAGCTGTTCCTGTAGCCAGCTATACAGCCCGGCGTCATTCAGACCGAAACAGGCGGGCATGATCAGCATGTCGTGCGCCTGCGCCAGCGGAAGTAACGCGGCGAGGAGCGCGGGCCAATGACACTCTTCGTCGAGCATTCTGGCGATATTCACCGCGCGAAATTCGCTCGGGTTATCCCGCAGAACATCCAGTATCGGTAAGTCTATCTCGGTCGCCGTTGCCTTCACCCCCTGCCGGGTGAGCGAGGCGGCGGCCAGATGCGGCTGGAAGTCGGCGAAGCCACTGATACCGACGACGCCGACGCGCCGTGCGGACAGTGGCGCCACGGGAACTTCCAGCGGCGAAAGCCACGTCGGGCGCAGGGTGCCCAGCGGCGTAACACGTTCATGCGGCTGTCTGGCCTCGCCGCGCATCGCGATCCCGCTGGTGGCCAGCAGCGCTTCGGTTTTCGCGGCGTACGCCATCACCCGATCGGCGCCCAGCATCGCATAGGGATGTTCGGGAAGCTGTTCTGCCAGGCGGGCGATCCCGTGAGCCACATCGCTGACGCGTTCCCCATCGGGAAGGGCGCAGAGCAGATCCAGCGAAGCGGAGGAAAAGTGCAGCGCGCTTTGACCCCGACTGACGATGACGCAGCGCAGGCCGAACTGATTTAGCGCTAGCCCGCAGAGCAGGCCCGCGAGGCCACCGCCGATAATCACGCTATCAAATTTCATCCTGAGATTCCTTTTGCAGTCCGCACAGTCCGAGGTAGACCCAGCGGGTGAATTCACTTTCCCTGAGCGCATCGCCCCAGGCAATGGGCTGCACGCCTTTCCAGCGCTCGTTTAAAAAATCAGAAAGCTGAGTCAGCGACTGAGCGGGAGTGGTGATGTTAAATCGTTGCAGAAGCCCGGCCGCCCGGCAGGCGCACAGCTCTCCCTGGCAGGTGCCCATGCCGATGCGCGTGCGGCGGCGTAGATCAAGCAGGCTGTTAACCGCTAAGTTTTCCACCGCGTACTGCACTTCTCCGGCGGTCACCATCTCGCATTCACAGATTAAGCTGCGATGCTGGCGGGTATCACCCAGCCAGCCAGGCGTGCGGTCGCCGTGGCGATAGAGGGCAGAACCGCGCAGCGGTGCGGGTAGCGAGATGATTTTTTTTACCGTGGCTTCGGGGGGCTCCGTTGACCCCGGGAGCGGAGTGTCGGCGGTTGAACAGGGAACGCTGTTGCCCAGCTTACGACACAGGGCATCCGTGGCCCACTCCGCCATCAGGCGGTAGGTCATCAGCTTGCCGCCGGTAATGGTGATAAAGCCCTCCATGCCATCGCGCTCGGCGTGGTCGAGCAGAACGATACCGCGACTGACGCTACGTCCGCTGGGGTCATCATCGCTGGCCACCAGTGGACGCACGCCGGAATAGGCGCGCAGCACGCGAGTGCGCCCAAGCACCGGGGCCAGTTTTTCCCCTTCCCGTAGCAGCGTGTCGACTTCGGCCGCCGTGACCCGGTTGTCATCAATTTCGTCGTAAGGGATATGTTCCGACGTCGTGCCAATCAGCGAAATGGTATCGCCGGGCACCAGAATATCGGCATCGGCGGGTTTGCGGCAGCGGTTGATGACCTGCCGGTTGATACGATGGTCGAGGATCAACAGCGATCCCTTGGCCGGGAACATGGCGATGCGCAGATCGGCATATTCCGCGATCCGCTGTCCCCAGATCCCGGCGGCATTGACCACAACACCGGCGTACAGCGTCCCTCTCTCACGATGTTGATGATCATAAAACTCAACCCCGCAAACACGTTCTCCACGACGTATGAGCCCGGTAATTTCGCAACCGGTCAGAATGGTCGCGCCATGTTCCCGAGCGTCGAGCATGTTGGCTGCCGTGAGGCGAAAAGGATCGAGGGTGCCATCGGGGACCTGTACGGCACCAAGCAGGGCCGGATTGACGGTTGGTTCAAGGCGCAGGGCCTCTGCTGGCGACAGCTGCCGGGTTTCGATCCCCGCCTGCTGACAGGCGTTGATAAAGGTTCGTTGCCAGGCCAGGTCGTCCTCGGGAAGAGTAATAAAGAGTCCGCTGGTCGGTTCAACGCAGTGACGGGCGATGCGGCGCAGAACCCGGTTCTCAGTGATGCACTCGCGGGCCGATTCACTATCGGTGACGGCATAGCGGGCGCCGCTGTGCAGCAGACCGTGATTACGGCCGGTTGCTCCGGTGGCAATATCGTGACGCTCCAGCAGCGTTACCTGCAGCCCGCGGAGCGCGCAGTCCCGCGCGATCCCTGCGCCGGTGGCGCCGCCGCCGATGATAATAACATCACATTCACGGGGTTCGGCCATCTTCCTGTCCTTCTTCTTTCGTTTTACGCCATTTAGCCATACAAACGGTAAATATTGTTTGATTTCGAGCATGTTCGCGCGTTATTCGCGCGATATATGTGATTTCATGCTCATAATGGAATTTTTTGTCATATTTTTGTAACAAAGCGTGCGATGTTTCACAGTATCCGGGGCCAGCTTTGCCTACCATCCCGCCTCATCAGAAGTGGGTGATTAGATTAGATTTTTCTTATCGGTATCAGTAGAGAAGAGATGGCCACGGAGGCTGCTATGTTAACTATTTTTAAACCTGCGCCGCACAAAGCACGTTTGCCCGCGGCGGAAATCGATCCGCTGTATCGTCGACTGCGCTGGCAAATTTTCATCGGTATTTTCTTTGGATATGCTGCTTACTATCTGGTGCGTAAGAACTTTGCTCTGGCAATGCCCTACCTGGTGGAGCAAGGATTTTCCCGCGGCGATCTGGGATTTGCCCTCTCCGGCATTTCGATTGCCTATGGATTTTCGAAATTCATCATGGGATCGGTATCGGATCGCTCGAATCCGCGCATTTTTCTGCCGGCGGGTCTGATCCTGGCCGCGCTGGTGATGCTGGTGATGGGTTTTGTTCCCTTGGCAACCTCCAGCATTATGGTGATGTTCGTGCTGCTGTTCCTTTGCGGCTGGTTCCAGGGGATGGGCTGGCCGCCGTGCGGGCGGACGATGGTGCACTGGTGGTCGCAGAAAGAACGCGGCGGCATTGTCTCGGTGTGGAACTGCGCGCATAACGTCGGGGGCGGGATCCCACCGCTGCTGTTCCTGCTGGGGATGGCGTGGTTTAACGACTGGCATGCGGCGCTGTATATGCCGGCGTTCGGGGCGATTCTGCTGGCGGTGTTTGCCTTCGCGATGATGCGCGATACGCCGCAGTCCTGCGGCCTGCCGCCGATTGAAGAGTACAAAAATGACTATCCTGATGATTACAGCGAAAAGCATGAACAGGAGCTGACCGCCAGCCAGATTTTTAAGCAGTATATCCTGCCGAACAAGCTGCTGTGGTATATCGCCGTGGCTAACGTCTTTGTCTATCTGCTGCGCTACGGCATCCTCGACTGGTCACCCACCTACCTGAAAGAAGTGAAGCACTTTGCGCTGGATAAATCCTCCTGGGCTTACTTCTTATATGAGTATGCAGGGATTCCTGGTACGCTGATTTGTGGCTGGATGTCCGACAAGGTGTTTAAGGGCAATCGCGGGGCCACCGGCGTCTTCTTTATGACGCTGGTGACGATGGCGACCGTAGTCTACTGGCTTAACCCGCCGGGTAACCCGG
>NZ_JBCNNS010000073.1:0-23453 GCF_039594335.1 Raoultella sp. | reverse complement strand
GTAAATGGAGATGCTGCGGTAAAGCTCTTTACCGAGATTGCCTTTGAGGATTTTGTCTCTGTACTTCGGTGTCCATACGAGATGATACTGACAGCGATAGAATACGTGAGAAGCGGATTCATATCTGCTCATGCTATTTACTCCTTGATTTGCTGGTAACAAACCGGGGCAGTATTTCGCATGGGCATTCTACGGGCAAAGCCCCACATGAACGATCACCACCCCCATAGGAGGTGGTTTAGGGGTGACAATAAAAATCCCCGTCATTGCTGACGGGGATAGGGTGATGTAAAACGAGGGCTTACTTATTCATTTCAGCCAGACCAAGCCAGGTTTGCACCACGGTATCCGGGTTCAGGGACAGGCTGTCAATCCCCTCCTCCATCAGCCATGCGGCAAAATCTTCGTGGTCAGAAGGGCCCTGGCCGCAAATACCGACGTATTTGCCCTGTTTCTTCGCCGCGCGAATCGCCATCGACAACAGCGCTTTCACCGCATCGTTACGTTCGTCAAACAGCTCAGAGACCACGCCGGAGTCACGATCGAGGCCAAGTGCCAACTGGGTCATGTCGTTAGAACCAATGGAGAAACCGTCAAAGTACTCAAGGAACTGTTCGGCCAATAGCGCATTCGACGGAATTTCGCACATCATAATGATTTTCAGACCGTTTTCACCGCGCTTGAGCCCCTGGCGCGCCAGCTCTTCTACCACCGCTTTCGCCTGGGCGACGGTGCGAACAAACGGCACCATGATTTCGACGTTGTTCAGCCCCATATCGTTGCGCACGCGCTTCACCGCTTCGCACTCCAGCGCGAAACAATCGCGGAAGCTGTCTGAGACGTAGCGACCAGCGCCGCGGAAACCCAACATCGGGTTTTCCTCTTCCGGCTCATAACGCTCGCCGCCCACCAGGTTGGCGTATTCGTTAGATTTGAAGTCGGACAGACGCACAATGACCCGCTTCGGATAGAACGCCGCGCCGAGGGTCGCAATTCCTTCGGTCAGGCGACCGACGTAGAACTCTCTCGGCGAGTCGTAGCCTTTCATCAACTCGCGGATCTCGTTCTGTAGCGTTGGCTCCTGGTCGTCAAACTCCAGCAGCGCGCGCGGGTGGACACCAATCATGCGGTTGATGATGAACTCCAGACGTGCCAGACCAACGCCTTCGTTCGGCAGACAAGCGAAATCGAATGCGCGATCCGGGTTACCGACGTTCATCATGATTTTCAGCGGCAGGTCCGGCATTTCTCCGACGCTTGAGCTCTTAATGCTGAAGTCGAGCAACTCGGCGTAGACGTAGCCGGTATCGCCTTCGGCACAGGAGACGGTCACGTTCTGGTTTTCCTGAATGCGATCGGTCGCGTCACCACAACCAACGACCGCCGGAATCCCCAGCTCGCGGGCAATAATCGCCGCGTGACAGGTACGACCGCCGCGGTTGGTGACGATCGCCGAGGCTTTCTTCATGATCGGCTCCCAGTCCGGGTCAGTCATGTCGGTCACCAGCACGTCGCCCGGCTCGATACGGTTCATTTCACTGATATCATGAATCACTTTTACCGGACCGGCCCCGATACGATGGCCGATAGCGCGCCCTTCAGCCACAATCTGCCCTTGCGCATGCAGGGTATAGCGCTCCATCACTTGACCGCGCGAGCGGACGGTTTCCGGACGCGCCTGGACGATGAACAGCTCACCGGTATGGCCATCTTTCGCCCATTCGATATCCATCGGACGGCCATAGTGCTTCTCAATCTGCACCGCCTGCTTCGCCAGCGCCTGCACTTCCTCGTTGGTTAACGAGAAAATATCGCGCTGCGCCTTCGGAACGTCTTCGATACGCACCTGCTTACCGTGCTCCTGGGTCGGAGCGTAAATCATGCGGATCTTTTTCGACCCCATGGTGCGACGCACGATGGCCGGACGCCCCGCCGCCAGCGTCGGTTTATGCACATAGAACTCATCCGGGTTGACTGCGCCCTGCACGACCATTTCACCGAGCCCCCAGGCGGAGGTAATAAACACCACCTGATCAAAACCGGACTCGGTATCAATGGAGAACATCACGCCGGATGAAGCGAGGTCGGAACGTACCATCCGCTGTACCCCGGCGGATAACGCCACGCCACGATGGTCATAACCCTGATGCACACGATAGGAGATCGCGCGATCGTTAAACAGCGAAGCAAAAACATGCTTCACGGCGACGAGCACAGCATCAAAGCCCTGCACGTTAAGGAATGTCTCTTGCTGCCCGGCGAAGGAGGCATCCGGCATATCTTCCGCCGTAGCGGAGGAACGCACGGCAAAAGAGGCCTCGGCATTATCCGCGGACAGCTGTCTATAGGCATCACGAATGGCCTCTTCCAGTTCGCTCTGGAACGGCGTATCAATGATCCACTGACGGATCTGAGCGCCCGCTTTCGCTAATGCGGAAACGTCGTCAATGTCGGTTTCATCCAGCAGTTCATAAATGCGCTGGTTAACACCGCTTTGGTCCAGGAACTGATTGAAGGCATCAGCGGTGGTAGCAAACCCGTTCGGTACGGAAACCCCCATACCGGACAGATTCGTAATCATTTCACCAAGGGAGGCATTTTTGCCCCCAACTCTGTCTACATCATTCATGCCGAGTTGGTTATACCAAAGCACCAGCGGTGACGAGCCATTGTTGGACATCGAGACAATCCTTTTGTGATTTAATACCAGTGATAAAAAACTCACGATCAACTACGGGATTTATCCTGACATATTTATGCGGCTGAAAAAAACGGTGAATCGTTCAAGCAAATTATTTTTCGTTTTAGGATTCTGGTGCAGATATAGCTAACCTAATGATTCTTCAGAAAACAGATGAAATTTGATACAAAAGATACGCAGTTGCGAAAAATGAACACACCTTTTCATTAAAAATAAAAATAGCGTTTCATTTTTTAAACTTGAGACAAAGCCTGGAGCGATATGCTTAAATTTAATATCAGCTTTCAGCTAATTAAACTCATTATACCGGATGGTCAAAATGGAAAGTGCTGTAGATCGCCACGTATTTTATATTTCTGACGGTACCGCCATTACGGCAGAAGTGCTGGGGCATGCGGTCATGTCGCAATTCCCGGTCGCTATCAGCAGTCTTACCCTGCCGTTTGTCGAAAATATCAGTCGCGCGCGGGCAGTAAAGGAACAAATTGACGCCATCTATCAGCAGACCGGTATCCGCCCGCTGGTTTTCTACTCCATCGTTATCCCTGAAATTCGCGATATTATTTTGCAAAGTGAAGGATTTTGTCAGGATATCGTGCAGGCCCTGGTGGCGCCGCTTCAGCAGGAGCTACGACTCGACCCGACGCCGATCGCTCACCGGACCCACGGCCTGACCCCAGGTAACCTCAACAAATACGATGCACGTATTGCGGCGATTGATTACACCCTCGCCCATGACGATGGCATCTCGCTGCGCAATCTCGATCAGGCGCAGGTCATTTTGCTGGGCGTCTCACGCTGCGGCAAAACCCCGACCAGTCTTTACCTGGCGATGCAGTACGGTATCCGCGCGGCAAACTACCCGTTTATCGCCGACGATATGGACAACCTGATCCTCCCGGCCTCCCTCAAACCCTTACAACATAAGTTGTTCGGTTTAACCATTAATCCGGAACGGCTGGCCGCGATCCGCGAAGAACGCCGTGAGAACAGCCGCTATGCGTCGATGCGCCAGTGTCGCATGGAGGTGACAGAAGTGGAGGCCCTGTATCGCAAGAATAAAATTCCGTGCCTGAATAGCACCAATTATTCAGTTGAAGAAATGGCGACTAAAATCATGGACATCATGGGACTGAGCCGAAGAATGTACTAATGAACTAGTGCATTGGAGAAAATTTGTTTATGCTATCGCACGTGGCCTATACAGGATCATGACCTGTCCTTGCAATAAGCAGAGATTGGTTTATCGTGATGCGCATCACTTCCCGGCATTTTCGCCGCAGAAGAAACAAATTTTTTGAGACTCCAATGAACAGAACAGACGAATTGCGTACCGCGCGCATTGAAAGCCTGGTGACGCCCGCGGAACTGGCGCAGCGGCATCCCGTGTCTGCCGACGTTGCGGCGCACGTTGCCGCCTCCCGCCGCCGGATTGAAAAGATCCTCAACGGGGAAGATCGCCGTTTACTGGTGATCATCGGACCGTGCTCCATTCATGATACTGACGCGGCGATGGACTACGCGCGCCGCCTGCAGGGTATGCGCGAACGCTACCAACCGCAGTTGGAAATCGTCATGCGCACCTACTTTGAAAAGCCGCGTACCGTTGTCGGCTGGAAAGGGCTAATTTCGGATCCTGACCTTAACGGCAGCTATCGGGTGAATCACGGTCTTGAACTGGCACGCAGACTGCTGCTGCAGGTCAACGAACTGGGAGTCCCCACCGCCACCGAATTTCTCGATATGGTGACCGGGCAGTTTATTGCCGACCTGATAAGCTGGGGCGCCATCGGTGCGCGCACCACCGAAAGCCAGATCCACCGGGAAATGGCCTCCGCGCTCTCCTGCCCGGTCGGCTTCAAGAACGGTACCGATGGCAACACCCGGATTGCCGTTGATGCCATCCGCGCATCCCGCGCCAGCCATATGTTCCTCTCGCCCGATAAGCAGGGACAGATGACCATCTATCAGACCAGCGGCAACCCGTATGGGCATATCATCATGCGCGGTGGTAAACAACCGAATTACTATGCTGAAGACATTGCCGCCGCCTGCGATGCGCTGCGTGAATTTGACCTGCCGGAGCAGCTGGTGGTTGATTTCAGCCACGGCAACTGCCAAAAGCAGCATCGGCGTCAACTGGAGGTGTGTGCCAATATCTGCCAGCAGATTCGCGCCGGTGCCACATCGATTGCCGGCATCATGGCCGAAAGCTTCCTGCGGGAAGGCACGCAGAAAGTGGTGGCCGGGCAGCCGCTGACGCGCGGCCAGTCTATCACCGATCCTTGTCTGAGCTGGGAAGATAGCGAACGTTTGCTGGCTGAGCTGGCTGCGGCAACCGCTACCCGCCTCTAGTCCCTGCCCCCGCCACGCCGTGGTGGGGCGATTCTCTCCGCGCAGTCTGACGCAAGCTCCCCAAAAAACAGGGTTTTCACAAATAACGCTTGCCGTGAAAATTCACATTATTGATAATGATTATCATTGTTTCTTTTATTTTTATTTTGGTGCTATGACACGTATGGATAACACTGCCGCAGCAGAAAAAACAAAAGACAATGCTCCTTACCCCACGCCCACGGACCGTAAGATCAATAGCCGCAGCTTACTCGGTACTGAAGGCCGGGTGGTGATTGAACATGATGGCCAGTGCTATTTGCTGCGCCAGACCCACGCAGGAAAACTGATTCTGACTAAATAGACCTTCTCCGCCCGCGAACACAGAGAAGGTCCAGGGAGATACCGTCAGCTGGAACAGCTGACTTCCAGCCGCCTTCCCCAGTCTGGCGGACGGTTGACATAATCATCATGTCGGTCAGTAAACGGCTGTCTTAACACTTCATGCAGACGCGCCAGTTCGCTCATCTCACCTTGCTCTGCCTGCTCGATGGCCCGCTGTGCCAGCCAGTTTCGTAACACCAGCGCCGGATTGACGCTCTGCATCTTCTGCTGGCGTTGCGCATCGTCGATCGGCTCGTCGCGCAGACGCGCGCGATAGCTTGCGAACCAGCTATCGAAAGCCGCGCGATCAATGAAATCATCGCGCAACGGCGATGCCGCACTGTGTTGTTCACTCACGCTCAGCATCCGGAAAGTCCGGGTGTAATCACTGCCTTCCCGTATCATCAGCGCAAACAGCCCATCTAACAGGCCATTATCCCCCTTCTGCTGGGTGAACAGCCCCAGCTTATCGCGCATACGGCGCCCGTATACCGTCAACAAAGCATGCTGATAGTCATCCAGCGCAGCATTAAGCGCATCCACCGCAATCAGCGGCGACAGCGACTGCGCGAGACGTTGTAAATTCCACAGGCCAACCGCCGGCTGGTTTTCAAAGCTGTAGCGGCCCTGATAATCGGAGTGATTGCAGATAAAGTCGGGCCTGAAGTCATCCAGGAAGCCATACGGGCCGTAGTCCATCGTCAACCCAAGAATCGACATATTATCGGTGTTCATCACCCCATGAGCGAAACCTACCGTCTGCCAGCTGGCGATCAGGGTCGCTGTTCGCGTGACAACGTCACGGAACCATAAAACGTATTTATCGGCTTCATTAACCAGTTCTGGCCAGTGGTGACGGATCACGTAGTCGGCCAACTGCTGTACCTTTGCCGGCTCACGTCGATAGTAAAAATGTTCAAAATGGCCGAAACGCACGTGACTTTCGGCCAGACGCATCAACATCGCGCCGCTTTCCAGCGTTTCGCGTTGCACGGGGGTATCGCTGGTGACCATGGCGAGCGCGCGCGTCGTCGGGATCCCCAGCGCATGCATGGCTTCCGATGCCAGACTTTCGCGGATAGTGGAACGCAGTACCGCTCGTCCGTCGCCCATTCGCGAATAAGGCGTCAGTCCGGCACCTTTGAGGTGCCAGTCCAGGCGGCGACCATCCGGCAACTGCTGTTCAGCGAGCAAAATCCCCCGACCATCGCCAAGCTGGCCGGCCCAGGCGCCAAACTGATGGCCGCTGTAGACTTGCGCTAACGGCGACATGCCGGGTAGCAGCGTTTCGCCACCCCACACGCCGGCGCCCTGCGCCGGATCAAACAACGCCTCAGGAATGCCCAGGTTTTGCGCCAGCGGCGCATTGTGCCAGACAAGCCGGGCATTTTTCAGCGGGGTGGGCGCTAACGCGGTATAGAAATCCGGCAGTTCATCACGCCAGTGGGTAGTAAAAGACAGGGTCATGGTTCCTCCTCTCTCCAGTGTAGTGCCTTCAACAAGGTATTAACACGGAAGAACCGCAGGGTTATCGACATAAAAAAAGGGAAGCTAACGCTTCCCCTTCGCCACGACGTCCGGCGCTATATTCTGCGGGCCTGCCAGAACTTCTTATTCCAGTAGACATTATCCAGGGAGGAACGCGTCACGCCCTGACTGGTCGAGGCATGGATAAACTGATTGTCGGTATCGTAGATACCCACATGCAGACCGCTGTCGCCGGAACCGGTTTTGAAAAAGACCAGATCCCCCGGTAACAACTCACTTTTATCAATTTTAGTGCCAATCTCAGCCTGATCGCGAGTTTCACGCGGCAATTGCAGAGCAAACTTATCGCGGAAGGTCATGACGACAAATCCGGAACAATCGACCCCGCGCGGAGACATACCGCCATAGCGATACGGTGCGCCTCGCCAGCTGCGCAGCTGTTCGTTCAGATTCGCGATAACGGTAATGGAATCTGCAAGTCGCGGATTCGGCGGCGGCGCCCGGTGACTGCTGCAGCCAGCCAGCAATAGCGCCGTCAATAAAATGAACCACAAACGCATCTCAGACGATTCCTCTGTTCCTTATCATTTCGTCAGGATAATTTAGCTGGTTTATCAATGCACTGGCAAGGTTGCTTCGTGCTACTGTGACGCCACGAGCATAAAATGACCTGCAACCGCGATGCGCTGAAAAGGAATCGCATAGGCCGCGGTTAAGTTTTCTTCAGTTAATACCGCCGATGTCTCACCGCAGGCAATGGCCTGTCCCCGGCAGATAAGCCAGGATTGATGCGCGTGTCGCAGGGTATGGTTAAGATCGTGACTGCTCATCACTACCGCCACGCCCGACTCACACAGTTCACCCAGCACCCGATCGAGCGCCGCCTGCTGTGCCACGTCCAGACTGTTCATCGGTTCATCCAGCACCAGCAACTGCCCCGCCGGATTCGCCAGCGGATGAACCTGCATAATGACCGCCGCCAGGCGCACACGCTGCCACTCACCGCCAGAAATATGATTCACCTGGCGCCCGAGCTTATCGCTCAGGCCCAGCTTAGCGGCAATACTACCGAGCAGTTCGCTTTGCTCGCCCTGTTGCAGATGCAACGACAGATAGTGCCATACCGGCATGGCAAAAGGCGGCATCTGGTGCTGACTCAGGTAGGCCCGATGACGCGCCAGCTCCTGAGCCGACCATTGGTCCAGTTTACGTTCGTTGAGAACAACGTCTCCGGGCCCCGTAGTCAGTCCTGCCATTCGCATCAGTAATGTGCTTTTGCCTGCCCCGTTCGGCCCGACCAGGTGGACCATTTCACCAGGACGCACCTGGGCGCTAAATGGCGCCAGACGCCCCGCTTCTCTGACATTCCGCAGTTGCATCAAAAACGGCATTATTTCGCTAATGCCCCTTTAATGGCGGCCACCAACTGCGGATCGTCCGGGGTCATATCCGGCGAGAAGCGCTGGATAACCTGACCATCTTTGCCCAGCAGGAATTTTTCGAAATTCCACAAAATGTCGCCGGCGTTGGCAGGCGCACGGCCTTTGCTTGCCATACGCTCGTAGAAACCACTGCCTTCCGGCGCTACGGCCTGCGGCGCGGCCTCAACCAGTTTCTGGTACAGCGGATGACGATGTTCCCCGTTGACGTCTATCTTGCTGAACAGCGGAAACGTCACGCCATAGGTGGTACTACAAAACGTCTTAATCTCCTCTTCGCTCCCTGGCTCCTGGCCGAGGAACTGGTTACAGGGGAAGCCAAGCACGGTAAACCCATCGTGCCCCAGATCTTTTTGCAATGTCTCCAGCTGCTCATACTGCGGCGTGAGACCACATTTTGATGCCACATTCACAATCAGCAAAACGCGACCGGCATAATCAGCCAGCGTCGTTTTTTGACCATCAATCGTGGTGACCTCAGTATTCAGAATATCGCGTTGCATAGCCTTCCCTCCGTCCATAAAACGAGTTGCTGATTTTAGGTGATCCCTATCTACTGTAGCGGATTCACGGGCGTTCATTCTACGTCGAATCGCCTGCCAGGAATACCGCACCGTACGCGTCGGTAACATGAATTCCTCTCAATATGGTCAGCAGACAATTCAGTGTACAGTGTTAAACGGATGTAATAGCTTTTTGTTATGGACTAATTTGAGAGAGTTTTATAGATGAAAAAGTTGTTAAGCTCGGTGTTAATCGCCACATCGGTAGTGTTGTTATCGGCCTGTTCTCCTGACGATAATAATAAAGTTAAAGTGGCGATTAATACCGGCCCGGATGAAGCTATCTGGAAAGTGGTTGAGCAGGTGGCGAAGGATAAATATAACCTTGACGTCGAGGTTATCTCTTTTAATGATTACGTGTTGCCAAATGAAGCGTTAAATAATAAAGACGTCGATGCGAACGCCTTCCAGACGCTACCTTACCTTGAAGCGCAGTCGAAAGAGCGCGGCTACAAGTTTGCCGTCGTTGGCAAAACGTTTGTCTTCCCGATTGCCGCCTATTCGCGCAAGATTAAACATATCGATGAGCTGCCGGACGGCGCAACGATATCTGTCTCTAACGAAACCACGACCTTAGGCCGCAGTCTGCTCCTGCTGCAGGCGCAGGGTTTAATCAAATTGAGAGCCGGAGTGGGCTATTTGCCGACATCGCTGGATATTATCGACAACCCGAAACATTTAAAAATTGTTGAAGTCGATACGCCGCAGCTGACCCGTACCCTCGACGATCCGAACGTCGCGCTGTCGATTATTAACACCAACTTCTCCGCACAGGCCGGTCTCTCCGCAGTGCGCGATGGTTTATTTATGGAGGGACCGGATTCTCCGTATGTGAATGCCATCGTTTCACGTGAAGAGAATAAAGACAGTAAAAAGATTCAGGAGCTGAAAGAAGCCTTCCAGACCAAAGCGGTCGCAGATAAAGCCATGGAAGTATACAAAGGCGATGCTATCAAAGGCTGGTAGCCCCGGCCTCTTCTGGCGCAGCGATCATGGCTGCGCCAGCCTACGGCTTGCTTATTGCGAATGCGCAGATTTCAGCAGTAGCCAGATGAAGACCGGCGCGCCCAGTGTCGCGGTGACCACACCAATCGGTAATTCCGCCGCCGACAGCGCCAGGCGGGCAATGATATCGGCGCCAAGCAACGCACTGGCGCCGGCAAGCAGACAGGCCGGAAGCAGCACCCGATGATCGCTCAAGCCGCATAAGCGCAGAATATGCGGAATCACCAGCCCAATAAAACCGATTGCCCCTGCCAGCGCTACGCTCACGCCAACCAGCCAGCCTGTCGCCACGACCAGCAGCCTGCGCCATAACCAGAGAGACAGCCCCAACTGACGAGCGGACACTTCCCCCAGTACCAAGAGATTCAGCGGCTGTGATTGCAGGCATGCCCAGATAAGTACCGGCAACAGCGCCAGCATCAGCCACAGCTGTTGCCAGTCCACTCCGCCAAATCCGCCCATCATCCAGTACATAAGCTGACGCAGATCGAACGAGGTGGAGAAATAGACCGCCCAGGTCATCAACGCGCTACAGATAATCCCGAGCGCGACGCCCGCCAGCAGCAGACGGCTGGTTGACAGATGCCGCCGGGCAAAACGCAACAGAATAAAGGTAATCACCAGTGCCCCGGCAATCGCACACAGCCCAAGCGCCCAGCCCGGCAGATAGCCTTTGCCCAACAATACCGCGGCAATTACCCCCACGCCAGCGCCGTTGGAGACACCCAGTAGCCCCGGCTCCGCCAGCGGGTTTTCGAATAATGCCTGCATGATAGCTCCGGAGAGTGCCAGTGCGGCCCCCACCAGCAGCACGGCCAGCGTACGCGGCAGACGAATCTGCCAGATAAACAACCGCCCTTTAGCGCTGCCCCACTCCTGCGGGCTAATCCACTGTTCTCCGGCGCAGAGACTGACGGTTATCATGGCGAGAAGCAGTAGCAGTAGAACAATGAGCCAGCGCTGGTTTCGGCGCTGTTGGGTTTGGGCAAAGGTCAGCATAATTTCCGTCATGCCAGAAAGAGATGCCGGTGATTTTACGGTGGCGACAGAGGTGAGGAAAGCAAAACCTCCCGCAGAGCGGCAGATAGCCGGCTAATCCGATAACCAAAGCGGCAGAAAACCGAACCTGCCGCGCTGAGCACCAGGTTTCTGACACCCGCAGCGGAAACCGCAGAGCGAAGAGGATAATGTTGGCAATCACGATAGCCCAGCCGTTATAGAGCATGTACTTGAGATGAGCAGACTGCGCCAGCCCCATCTGCCCAAGCCTATCCGGAGAGGGGTACGGGCCCACCCAGTCGACCGGCAAAGAGGCAAGTAAAACCCCAAAGGTTTCCCGTGGCGGGACATCGGCAGCCATCAGCATCGGACCAAAAATCTGTGGGGAAAGATTATCTGCGCCACCGCCGCTCCGGGAACATGGTCGGTGATATTGAAGGCGAAAATACAAAAGCGCAGCGAGGCCCGAAGCCGGAAGTGATAATCGCCATATTCTCTCTGCTCAGGTGTGGCTGAAGACGATAGCACGTTATTTTGCCGGGTTTAATGAGAGCTGGGTCGTCTGAATGCCGGAAGATCACAGCCCGGCACGCGCGCCATTCAGGCGGAAATAGCACGCCCCGCTACCCTCGTCTAAGTGACGGTTAGGGCAGTAAAAATTGATTGGCATCGTAAAAGAAAAAGGCCGCAGCAGCGGCCTTTTTAGTTAGTTCAGCTTATTTGTCTCTGGGCGAAGCGTTTTCGACACGGCTTTTAAGTTTCTGACCGGGTCTGAAGGTCACCACACGCCGGGCTGTAATGGGAATATCTTCCCCCGTTTTCGGGTTACGACCCGGGCGTTGGTTTTTATCCCGCAAATCGAAGTTGCCGAACCCGGAGAGTTTTACCTGTTCTCCGTTTTCCAGAGCACGACGCACCTCTTCGAAAAACAACTCTACCAGCTCTTTGGCATCCCGCTTGCTAAGCCCAAGCTTATCAAACAGATATTCTGACATTTCAGCTTTTGTAAGCGCCATAGGTTCAATCCCTCAATGATGCCTGGAATCGCTCTTTTAATGCCTCTACACATCTGGCAACGGTAGCGGCAATCTCCTCTTCTTCGAGTGTACGGCTGGTATCCTGCAGGATAAGGCTAATCGCAAGGCTCTTACAGCCTTCCGCCACCCCTTTACCACGGTACACGTCAAATAAGTTTACGCCAACTACCTGATTTACGCCAACTTTCTTACACTCTGTCAAAACATCGGCTACAGGTATGTTTTCCGCGACGACAACAGCGATATCACGACGGTTCGCCGGGAAACGAGAAATCTCGCGCGCCTGAGGCACCACGCGGTCTGCAAGCTTGTTCCACTCCAGTTCGAACGCTAAAGTCCGGCCGTTCAGATCCAGTTTACGTTCCAGTTCAGGATGAACAACCCCAATGAAACCAATACGTTCACCTTTCAGATAAATCGCCGCTGATTGTCCTGGATGCAGTGCGCTGTTCGCTTCTGCACGGAATTCGATATCCGCTAATTTACCGGTCAGGTCGAGAATGGACTCCAGATCGCCTTTCAGATCATAGAAATCAACGGTCTCTTTTGCCAGATTCCAGTGCTCTTCATAACGGTTGCCGCAAATCACACCGGCCAGCATCACATCCTGACGAATGCCCAGTGGTGCCTGAGTATCCGGAACAAAGCGCAGACCGCTTTCAAAAATACGCACGCGGCTTTGCTGACGATTCTGGTTGTACACGACCGTACCCAGCAGGCCAGTCAGCAGCGACAGACGCATCGCCGACATTTCGCTAGAGATAGGGCTCGGCAAAATCAGGGCTTCTTCACCCGGATGAACCAGCTGCTGCACTTTCGGGTCAACAAAGCTATAGGTGATCACTTCCTGGTAGCCTTTGTCGTTAAGCAGCGTTTTTACACGTTTCAGCGACAGATTAGCTTCACGGTGGGTGCCCATAATCAGCCCCGCCTGCACCGGTCGATCCGGAATGTTGTTATAGCCGTAAACGCGGGCCACCTCTTCGACCAGGTCTTCTTCGATGGCAATATCGAAGCGCCAGCTCGGCGCAACGGCCTGCCATTCGCCGTTGCCAGCGGTCACGTCACAGCCGAGGCGAGTCAGAATATCACTCACCTGCGCATCATCAATATGATGGCCAATCAGGCGATCCAGTTTGCTACGACGCAGGGTAATGGTTGCCGCTTTCGGCAGCGCAGCTTCGTTGGTCACATCGATAACCGCTCCCGCTTCGCCGCCGCAGATATCGATCAGCAGGCGGGTTGCACGCTCCATCGCTTTATATTGCAGCGCTGAATCCACGCCGCGCTCATAACGATGAGACGCATCGGTGTGCAGACCGTGGCGACGCGCGCGGCCAGTGATGGACAGCGGGCTGAAGAATGCGCATTCCAGCAGCACATTCTGCGTTTCGTCATTAACGCCAGAATGTTCGCCGCCAAAAATACCGCCCATAGCCAGCGCTTTGTGATGGTCGGCAATAACCAGGGTATCGGTATCCAGTTTGGCTTCGGTGCCGTCCAGCAGAACCAGTTTCTCTCCCTCTTTCGCCATACGAACCACGATCCCACCGTCGATGCGGTCGCAATCGAACGCATGCATCGGCTGACCCAGCTCGAGCAGCACGTAGTTGGTGACGTCAACGACTGCATCAATGGAGCGAATACCGCAACGACGCAGTTTCTCTTTCATCCACAGCGGCGTTGGCGCGTTAACATTGATACCCTTCACCACGCGGCCCAGATAGCGAGGACACGCCTCAGGCGCGTCAATAGTGATAGGTAGCGTATCGGCAATAGTGGCGGCAACGGGGGTGATCTCCGGCGCGTTCAGCGGTTCTTTATTGAGAACGGCCACATCGCGAGCGACGCCAATGATACCTAAGCAGTCTGCGCGGTTCGGCGTGACGCTGATTTCGATAGTGTTATCGTCCAGCTGCAGATATTCACGGATATCCGTGCCAATCGGCGCATCCGCCGGCAGTTCGATAATTCCGCTATGATCGTCGGACACGCCCAGCTCAGAAAACGAGCACAGCATCCCTTCGGAAGGTTCACCGCGCAGCTTCGCGGCTTTAATTTTGAAGTCGCCCGGCAGCACGGCACCGATGGTTGCGACTGCAACTTTCAGACCCTGACGGCAGTTCGGCGCCCCACAGACGATGTCCAGCAGACGTTCGCCGCCGACATTGACTTTCGTGACGCGCAGTTTATCGGCATTCGGGTGCTGGCCGCACTCAACCACTTCACCTACAACAACGCCGTTGAAGCTACCGGCTACCGGCTCAACGCCGTCCACTTCGAGGCCCGCCATGGTGATCTGGTTAGCCAGCGCTTCGCTGTCGATCGCCGGGTTAACCCACTCGCGTAACCACAGTTCACTGAATTTCATTATTCTGTCCTGCCCTTATTTAAACTGTTTGAGGAAACGCAAATCGTTTTCGAAGAACGCACGTAAATCGGTCACGCCGTAGCGCAGCATCGTCAGACGCTCCATCCCCATGCCGAAGGCGAAACCGGAATAGATTTCCGGGTCAATGCCAACATTGCGCAGAACGTTCGGGTGCACCATGCCGCAGCCGAGGACCTCCAGCCACTTGCCATTTTTACCCATGACATCAACTTCCGCGGACGGTTCGGTGAACGGGAAGTAGGACGGACGGAAACGAATCTGCAGATCTTCTTCAAAGAAGTTATTCAGGAAGTCGTGCAGCGTCCCTTTCAGATTGGTGAAGTTGATGTTGGTATCAACAATCAGACCTTCCATTTGATGGAACATCGGCGTGTGGGTCTGGTCGTAGTCATTACGGTAAACGCGGCCCGGCGCAATAATACGGATCGGCGGCTGTTGGTTTTCCATCGTCCGAATTTGCACGCCAGAGGTCTGAGTACGCAGCAGACGCGTCGCATCAAACCAGAAGGTATCGTGATCGGCACGTGCCGGGTGGTGGCCCGGAATGTTCAGCGCATCAAAGTTGTGGTAGTCATCTTCGATTTCCGGACCGGTGGCGACGGTGAAGCCAAGCTCACCGAAGAAGTGCTCAATACGGTCGATGGTGCGCGTCACCGGATGCAGCCCACCGTTCTCAATACGACGACCCGGCAGAGAGACATCAATAGTCTCAGCTGCCAGACGCGCATTCAGCGCTGCACCTTCCAGATCCGCTTTACGCGCGTTAAGAGCCTGCTGAACCTGCTCTTTTGCTTCGTTGATGACCGCACCAGCCGCCGGACGCTCTTCTGGCGGCAGTTCACGCAGGGTCGTCATCTGAAGGGTCAGATGCCCTTTCTTCCCCAGGTATTCCACGCGGACGTTGTCCAGCGCGGCAACATCTGATGCCTCATTAATGGCTGCCTTCGCACTGGCAACCAGCTCTGCGAGATGTGACATGGTTTTCCTCATTATGTCGGTGCAGACACCGGTTATGGTCATTATTTTATTCTGACTATTTCGAGTTACAGGCGGCGCCGGGACGCATTGCACTTAGCGCAGAGAAATCGCCGTCGCCGGATGTGCACTCAGCCCGCGCACCTGCAGCTTGAAATAGAATGAACACGTTCATATACGAAAAAAGCCTCCACAGTGGGAGGCTTTCTGGCGCTGTTTTCCGTTTCTTCTTTCACGCGCTAGCCTCCTGAGTTCAGGTGCTAAAGTAAAAAAAGAAGCGGAAAATAGCAGCATTCATGCTTGCATTACCTTGTCTGGTACCAAACGTAAGACCTGTATTGAAAAGCTTACGGCAATAAAAGTCAATGTATTGATGGTGTTGAAACGAAAAGAGGGAGACAAGCTCCCTCTTTCAACTGGCTTATGCCAGAGCTGCTTTCGCTTTCTCGACCAGCGCGGTGAACGCTAATTTGTCGAATACGGCGATGTCAGCCAGGATCTTACGGTCGATTTCAACAGAGGCTTTTTTCAGGCCGTTGATGAATTTGCTGTAAGAAATACCGTTCTGACGTGCTGCTGCGTTGATACGCGCAATCCACAGTTGACGGAACTGACGCTTTTTCTGACGACGGTCACGGTAAGCGTACTGACCAGCTTTGATAACAGCCTGGAAGGCAACGCGGTATACGCGAGAACGCGCACCGTAGTAGCCTTTAGCTTGTTTCAAAATTTTCTTGTGACGTGCACGGGCAACTACACCACGTTTTACGCGAGCCATATATGCTCTCCTGTATCTATTCTAATTAAAAAGTTAAAAGGGTTAACGACTTATGCGTACGGCAGGCACGCGATTACCAGGCCCAGATCGCCTTTGGAAACCATGGCTTTCGGACGCAGGTGACGTTTACGCTTGGTAGCTTTTTTAGTCAGAATGTGACGCAGGTTAGCGTGCTTGTGCTTAAAACCACCTTTACCGGTTTTTTTGAAGCGCTTAGCAGCACCGCGTACGGTCTTAATTTTTGGCATTTTAATAACTTCCACTTCGCATTGTTAATAAACGAAACATAGGCGAACAACGCCTGCAAAGCCCGAAGGCTCCACAGAAGTTGCTACTTGAAGGCCTTACTGTTTCTTCTTAGGAGCGAGCACCATGATCATCTGGCGGCCTTCAATCTTCGATGGGAAGGATTCGACCACTGCCAGTTCACTCAGATCGTCACGGACGCGATTAAGCACTTCCATACCGATCTGCTGGTGAGCCATCTCACGACCGCGGAAACGCAGCGTGATCTTAGCTTTATCACCCTCTTCCAGAAAGCGAACCAGGCTGCGGAGTTTTACCTGGTAGTCGCCATCATCGGTGCCAGGACGGAATTTGATTTCCTTAACCTGGATAACTTTTTGCTTTTTCTTCTGTTCCTTAGAAGACTTGCTCTTTTCATAGAGGAATTTGCCGTAATCCATAATACGACAAACCGGCGGCTCGGCGTTAGGGCTGATTTCGACTAAGTCTACTCCGGCTTCTTCAGCTTTTTCCAGAGCTTCTCTCAGACTCACAATACCAAGCTGCTCGCCTTCCAGACCTGTTAAGCGAACTTCTTGCGCGCGAATTTCGCCATTAATACGATTCGGACGCGCCGTTTGAACTCGTTTTCCGCCTTTAATACCTTATTCCTCCAGTTGTTGAAGACTGCGGCTGCGAATCTCTTGTTGCAGCTTTTCGATCACTTCATTTACGTCCATGCTGCCGAGGTCTTTACCACGACGGGTACGCACGGCCACTTTGCCAGCTTCGACTTCTTTGTCGCCACAGACCAACATATACGGGACACGACGTAAAGTGTGCTCGCGGATTTTAAAGCCAATCTTCTCATTTCTCAAGTCCGCTTTTACCCGAATGCCCGCATTTTGTAGTTTACGAGTCAATTCGTTAACGTATTCAGACTGAGAATCGGTAATATTCATCACCACGACCTGCACCGGCGCAAGCCAGGTTGGGAAGAAGCCGGCAAACTCTTCGGTCAGGATGCCAATGAAGCGCTCCATGGACCCCAGAATTGCGCGGTGAATCATTACCGGTACCTGACGCTCGTTATTTTCGCCAACGTAAGAAGCGCTTAAACGCTGCGGCAGAGAGAAGTCCAGCTGTACCGTACCGCACTGCCATGCACGATCGAGGCAGTCATACAGAGTAAATTCAATTTTCGGACCGTAGAACGCGCCTTCGCCCAGTTGATATTCAAATGGGATATTGTTTTCTTCCAGCGCGACCGCCAGATCCGCCTCAGCACGATCCCAGGTCTCGTCGCTTCCGATACGTTTTTCCGGACGAGTTGAGAGTTTGACGACGATTTTCTCGAAGCCAAAGGTGCTGTACATATCGTAGACCATACGAATACAGGCGTTCACTTCCTCACGAACCTGCTCTTCTGTACAGAAGATGTGTGCATCATCCTGAGTAAAACCACGCACACGCATCAAACCATGCAGCGCGCCCGAAGGTTCGTTACGATGACAGCTACCGAATTCCGCCATACGCAGCGGCAGATCGCGGTACGATTTCAGACCTTGATTGAAGATCTGCACATGACCCGGGCAGTTCATCGGCTTGATACAGTATTCACGGTTCTCAGAAGAGGTGGTGAACATCGCATCTTTGTAGTTGTCCCAGTGCCCGGTTTTTTCCCACAGCACGCGGTCCATCATGAACGGGCCTTTTACTTCCTGATACTGGTACTCTTTCAGCTTGGAGCGTACAAACACTTCCAGCTCGCGGAAGATTGTCCAGCCGTCGTTATGCCAGAAGACCATACCCGGCGCTTCTTCCTGCATATGATACAGGTCGAGTTGCTTGCCAATCTTGCGGTGGTCACGTTTGGACGCTTCTTCCAGACGCAGCAGATGCGCGTTAAGCGCTTTTTTATCTGCCCACGCCGTACCGTAAATACGCTGCAACATCTTGTTGTTGCTGTCGCCGCGCCAGTACGCGCCTGCGGTTTTCATCAGTTTAAAGTGATGACAAAAACGCATATTCGGCACGTGCGGTCCCCGGCACATGTCGACGTACTCTTCATGGTGATACAAGCCTGGCTTGTCATCATGGGCAATATTTTCATCAAGAATAGAGACCTTATAGGTCTCGCCGCGCTTCACGAAGGTTTCACGCGCTTCGTGCCAGCTGACTTTCTTCTTGATAACGTCATAATTCTTCTCGGCGAGCTCGTGCATACGTTTTTCGAGCGCGTCGATGTCTTCCTGAGTCAAGGTATGGTCAAGATCAACGTCGTAGTAGAAGCCGTTGTCGATAACCGGACCAATCGCCATTTTGGTGTTTGGCCACAGCTGCTTGATAGCATGACCTAACAGGTGTGCACAGGAGTGACGAATAATCTCCAGACCTGCTTCGTCTTTCGCTGTGATGATAGACAGCTGCGCATCGTTTTCGATCAGATCCGATGCATCAACCAGTTCACCATTCACACGGCCAGCGATGGTCGCTTTCGCGAGTCCAGGGCCAATATCCAGAGCAACATCCATGGGGCTAACAGCGTGGTCGAAATGGCGTTGGCTACCATCAGGAAGCGTAATTACAGGCATTTTATGTCCTTATTTGCAGTGGTGCCCCACACGAAAGAGCACATACAAAACAATATAATAATAATTATCAACAAGTTATAGCTCAGTTCCCGCTTCACTCTGCGAAATATGAGGGCGATCGTTTACCGAATCGTTCCCACCTGCAGCCGCCTGTTGATAACACCGACCCTTAGTTTACACATCATTAGTGCGTGTTAAAAGTCAGAACAAGGTAAATGGTGGCAGTTATGGGGAAAACAAGGGGAGGACAGAAATCATATGCTGGATATTCCGCCACAGGAACAGTACAGCGGACAAAAAACGGACAATAAAGTAAAAGCAGCTCGCGCCATCATACACAATGGTAAAAAATAGCAAAGAGGAAAAATCACCTTTAGCCAGAATTCAGGAAATAAACCGGTACATCTCTACCCGGCTTTATATTCCCTGAAACGTCATCATATTATTTTCAGGTGAAAATCAGGACCACTCGCCGGCAACAAGGGTATGGACATTAAATGCATCATCCATCGTGTGGCCAGTTGATGGTGAACCGGGAGCAATATTCGACCCGGCTTCCACGTCAGTGGCTTTCGCAATACCGACCTGCACGTGGTCGGTGTTGCCTGGCTGCGGGACCGGATTAGCGGCTAACGCGCCAAAAGACAGAGTGCACAGCATCACAGCCGCAGTGGCGATTTTGCTATTTTTCATGATGGCGATTCTCTTATTTACTGAAGGTTGTCCGGCAAAGATATCATCTTTGTCGCCAGTCAACAGTATAGGTCTCGATCACACTTTTGTCCGACTAAAAATTTAGCTATTCGTGTCAAATTATCTGTAGCGTTGTCAGGAAAAATGAATTTTGAGGAAATTATGGAGTTATTTTCTTTTTATAAAAAACGAAACAAAAGACCAAAAATAATAATATCGCTGGTTGCTAATTTTAAAACAATCAGGCCGGTTTCCCGGCCTGAAATAAACTACATTTTATAACCTAAAGATAGCGTCGTGCGGCGATCGGTATGATTTGGCGCCGATGATGGCGGCTCAGAGTTCCAGGTCAGGTTGTAGGCAACCCGCAACGCAAAATGCGCATTGATAGCGACGTTCAGGGCGCTTTCCGAGTTCAACGTCGTGTCCTGAGCACCGAACACCGACACCCCTTGGGTAAATTTGGTGTTATCGGTCATCTGCCAGGCCCAGGTACCGGAAGCGTAGCCCAGCGGCTGGGTTTCATTATCACCATCGGTATACTCGTCATAACGCACGCCCGGACCAAATTCAAAGCGCAGGCTGTGAACAGGGCCGTTCAGAATCTGTCGACCATAACCCGCGGTTAAAACGTCGCGTTGTTGATAGCCATTATAGCGGTCAGTCAACCAACTGGCCTGACCAAACACGTAGTTGCTGTCGGTCAGATTATAGCGACTACGGCCGCCAACCGCGTATTTTTCGGAGGAGCGCTGATCGTTGGACGACGTGTTGCTGGCATTACCCCACAGCGACCATGCCGTCGTATCGCCGTACCAGGTCAACGTGGAATCCGCGGTCATTGAAGAACTTTTCGTATTCCCGGACTGCGCCAGATAGCCGGCGTTAACAGCACCTTCGAAAGGTTTTTTGGCAGTGGAAGGGTCATCCATAACAGTAAAAACGGAATCATCGGCCAATGCGTGCGCAGACGCAAAGAGCCCCCCCGCCAGCAATGCCGCTGCGGGTACTGTCTTCAAAAGCTTCATTTAATTAGAGTCCGTACAACAAAAAGAGAGACCCAACTGGTCCCGGAAACTTTCGCAAGGATCGCTATACGCGTCATTCTTCAGGCTACTTCTTCGCTGGCGTCACTAAGACATCCCCCACACAGCATGAAACTGTGCTTTCGTAGGATGGCTTCCCTCGCCGCCTCGACGCATCTTGAATGATTTTTGTATCTTGCAGGTCCAATGAAAGGCAAAGAATTATAAAAAAGCGCGATTAACATAGCAATCAATTACTATTTCATTTTTTGAATAAGACAGCACCTGGAACAATCTTTATTTCATAAAGATAAAAATAAAAGCACTTTACAAATCACGACCTGCAATTGCTTCCCCTTCCCGGGAAGAAGTGCCATGCTTAAAACAGAACAGCTTAACCCGTATCATGGAGGAAAGTAGATGACCAAAATCTATACGCTAACGCTGGCTCCCTCGCTCGACAGCGCAACGCTGACACCGCAAATGTACCCTGAAGGCAAACTCCGCTGTAGCGCACCGATTTTCGAACCCGGCGGTGGCGGTATCAATGTCGCACGGGCGATCACCTTTCTCGGCGGTAAAGCCACAGCCATTTACCCGGCCGGTGGCGCCACCGGCGAACACCTTACGGCGCTGCTTACCGCAGAACAGGTTCCGGTGGAGCCTGTCGAGGCGCAAGACTGGACGCGGCAAAATCTGCATGTGCATGTAGGCTCCAGCGGCGAACAATACCGTTTCGTGATGCCTGGTGCCGCCTTAACGGAAGAGGAGTTCCGCCTTCTCGAAGAAAAAGTTCTGGCGATCGAAACCGGCTCATTGCTGGTCGTGAGCGGCAGTCTGCCTCCTGGCATCGGCGTTGACAACCTGACCCGGTTAGTCAAAAGCGCTCAGCATCACGGACTTCGCTGCATTATTGATAGTTCGGGCGAAGCGCTGGCAGCCGCTCTTGATGTCGGCAATATTGAACTCGTCAAACCTAACCAGAAAGAACTGAGTGCTCTGGTGGGGCGCGATCTGAGCCAGCCGGATGACGTTCGACGCGCTGCGCAGGAGCTGATTCATTCGGGTAAGGTCCGCAGGGTGGTGGTCTCACTCGGCCCACAGGGTGCGCTGGGCGTTGATGCCAGCGGCAGTGTACAGGTCGTGCCGCCACCGATGAAAAGCCAAAGTACCGTTGGCGCTGGCGATAGCATGGTGGGCGCAATGACCCTGCGTCTGGCGGAAGATGCCAGTCTGGAGGATATGGTCCGCTTCGGCGTCGCCGCCGGTAGCGCCGCTACGATTAATCAGGGTACCCGCCTGTGCTCGTTGGAAAACACACACAAAATCTACAATTACCTGTGCGGTCGTTAGTTCCCCCTTCCCTCTGCTGACGCGGAGGGAGTCGCTAAATCAGCATCATGGTCTATGCTGAAAATTTCATGGATTACAACAGGGTGAAAAATGAGCGCAGAAATTGTTACCCACGTCGTCACGGTTCACTTTCAGGAAGAGACGCTGACCGAAATTAACGAGCTAAGTAATCATCTCACCCGCGCAGGATTTACTCTGGTACTGAATGACGAAAACGGCAAGGTCCATGAACTGGGTACCAATACCTTTGGCCTGATTTCCGGGCAAAACGCCGATGAGGTCAAAGCACTTAGCGCCGGACTGGCAGAAACGGCGCTGGGCCGTCCCGTAGACGTTACCGTCACCACATTTTCGGAGTGGTTGAAAGCTCAATAAGTGCGATTCGCGCAGCGGAGCGCACCAGTTGTGCGTCAGTTCGAATTTTACACCGTGGTTATGGGCTAACCTTATGAAATGGTGGAAAACAAGGGGAGAGGCAGCATGTGGCAAGCTATCAGCACGTTGTTAAGCGACTGGCATACTGAAGCAGCTGAAATCGAACTCCGTAACGAACTGCCCGGCGGTGAAATTCATGCGGCCTGGCACTTACGTTTCGGCGGACGGGACTACTTTGTTAAATGTGATGAGCGTGAACTCCTGCCTATCTTTACCGCTGAAGCAGATCAGCTCGAGCTGCTGTCGCGGAGTAAAACCGTGAGCGTTCCGCAGGTTTATGCTGTTGGCAGCGATCGCGACTACAGTTTCCTGGTAATGGAATATCTGCCCCCTCGCCCGCTGGACGCGCACAACGCCTTCTTACTTGGCCAGCATATTGCGCATCTGCATCAGTGGAGCGAGCAACCGCAGTTTGGCCTGGATTTTGATAACCACCTTTCCACCACGCCGCAGCCGAACGCCTGGCAACGCCGCTGGTCTACTTTCTTTGCCGAACAACGTATCGGCTGGCAGCTGGAGTTGGCTGCCGAAAAAGGGCTCAGTTTCGGTGATATCGACAGCATCGTCGATAATGTGCAGCAGCGTCTGAGCAATCACCAACCTCAACCGTCACTGCTGCATGGTGATTTGTGGTCGGGGAACTGCGCGCTAGGACCAAACGGCCCCTACATTTTCGATCCCGCCTGTTACTGGGGAGACAGAGAGTGCGATCTGGCGATGCTCCCCCTGCACCCTGAACAGCCGCCGCAGATCTACGATGGCTACCAGTCAATATCGCCACTGCCTTCCGGTTTTCTTGAGCGTCAGCCGGTTTATCAGCTCTACACGTTATTTAACCGGGCGATTTTGTTCGGCGGTCAGCATCTGGTGACGGCGCAGAAAGCGCTGGATGCGGTTTTAACGGAAAAGGCCCCATAGGGCTGAGGGATCCCCATAAATCAGCGCTAATAAACCAACACCATATTTCGGTAGGTTTTGGCGAGGTGGTTGAGAACAGTATCCAGTGCTGTTCTCTTCAAAAATAACGGAGAGT
>NZ_JBCNNS010000072.1:0-23539 GCF_039594335.1 Raoultella sp. | reverse complement strand
TCGCAGACGTGAACGAAGATAGAGAACGGCTTTATGTTTGCGGGAGAGCAGCGCCTGCTCGCTGGCGCCGCACTCTTCAGCCAGCTCCTTATAGCTGTAGCCCTGCAGTTCGGTCTTCTCAAAGACTCCCCGCTGGGCGGGCGGCAGTTCGGACAGCGCCTGATTCAGCGCATCCCATAGCAGGGCTTTCAGATACTCCTCTTCCGGCGTTTGTGGTACGCCAAACAGCGTTTCTGAGAGCTCATCCTCCGGCAGACTGTCATCCGGGTTGACGTAGCCTGATAAGGGCAGCTCGCGCTTCTTACGCGCCCGGTCAGTCATCTCGTTCCGGGCCGCGCGAAACAACCAGGCCGCCACATTCTCCACCGGCTGCTCCACGGTCATCAGCTGATAGGTGACTTCCTGCAGGATATCATCAGCATCGTCGCGCACCGGCGTCCGACCGCGAATAAACGCTTTCAGTCGTGAGCGACAGGCGTTGATTGCCGATAGCAACAGTGACTCTCCGGCGATCCCTGTTTTCATCTGACTCACTCATCTGGCGTCGTGTTGATCGTGTCGTTCTGCGGCGGGGTTTTCTTCGCCTCCCGGCGTTCGCGCCAGCCACAAGGCCCACGCGAGTCGCGAGGATCGCGATGGTGGAAACGCTGAATAAACTCTTCGCGTTGTTCCGGGCTCATCTTCATCCAGCGTTCGTGCATCCGGCGCCGCATGCCAAACATGCCGGGACGAAAGCCCAGACCGCCAAACAGAATACGCGATAGCGCCAGAATACCTAAAGCCTGCCAGAAACCGATGCTCTTGACGCCTAAAATAGCTGGCAGCAGCGCATTCCACAGCGACATCACCAGCAACCCAAGAATTGCGATCAGCACCACGCCAATCATCAGTGGTTTAGCCATTCGATGATGACCGAACCGGCGATCGCGCTCATACCCGTGCATTCCAAAACCTCTCATCAGTGTGACCTCATTAACCTGGTGAATAGTTACCTTGTGCTGAGGTAGACGAATGAGCGGCGGAAATATTGCTAAAAAAATGACGAGCAGGCCAAAAACGGCTAAACACTCATCGCTAAACCGACGTCGTAGCCCCGGGTATTATCGCCGAACATATCGCGGCAGTTTTGCACCCACACTGACGAGCTAACGCGCAGATTGACACATTATCTGTCCCGACCAGCCGTCGTCCGCTTTCTCCGGCGATCGTCGCCAGGCAGACGGTTCAGGCGCTTTTTAGCGCCAGCCAGACCGTTCGTCCGCCACAACGCGGATCGTTGACCATGTGCTTCAGCAGTTCAAAACCGTGAGTCTCCAGCAACCGGCGATACGCTGTCGGCGCCAGACTGGCATGATAGAGGTCATGCCCCTCAAACTGCCCGATAGCCTCCCCATCGTGGGTCCCACTGGTAAACATCAGCGGCGCGTGTGGACGGGCATGGGCCGCAAAGCGGGCAAACATCTCGCGCTGGGCGTTGCGGGTCAGATGGAAAAAACTGTCCCACGCCAGCATCGCGTCAAACTGCTGCCCCAGCGCCAGAGTGCGCATATCCGCCACCACCCACTGCTGATGCGCAAAATCCTGGCGGCAGCGGGCAATCATCGCCGGGGAGGAATCGATGCCAGTCACCCGATATCCCTGCCGTATAAAGTACGCCGCCACAGGCGTTCCGTTACCGCAACCGATATCCAGAATATGTCCGCCAGGGCTCACCCGTTCCAGAAACGCATCCAGCCAGGGTTGTTCAAACAAGCGAGTTGAACGCAGTTCCACCCAGCGTTGGGCATGGCGATCATACAGATCGATGATCTCTTCAGCGCATGGATTGTCCTGAGGGGAATATTCCGAGGATTGCATACGTTCTTGCTCCAGGTTTTTAATGTTTTTCGACCAGATGCAGCTTCACTTGATTTCGCCCTTCTTTCTTCGCGGCATACAGCGCTTTATCGACGCGATTAAACAGCTGATCGATCCCTTCACCTTCTTGATGTATGGCGACGCCAATACTGACCGTCACCGTACCGGTGTGCTCTGGGATACGATAACAGCTGACCGCGTAACGAATCGCTTCCGCCATTGCCAGTGCCGTCTCGATGGACGCCCCCGGGAGAAATAATAAAAACTCCTCTCCGCCCCAGCGATAGATCTTGTCCTGAATTTTGGCGGCGGATTCAAGAATTCGGGAAATAGCCACCAGCGCCTCATCGCCTTTTTGGTGTCCGTAGTTGTCATTGATCGCTTTAAAATTATCGACATCAACCAGCAGCAGGCAAAAACCTTCTGAATGAAATAACGAGGAATCAACATTGCGATAGAACTCACGTCGATTAAGTAATCCGGTTAAAGGATCGTGAGTGGCCGCAAATTCAAGTTCTTCCTTCAGATGCACCTCTTCCGTAATGTCATGAATAATACATAGCATCAACCGGGTATTGTTCAGCACCACTGGCCCGGCATAAGTCTGGACATAGCGGACAGAACCATCAGACAAAATATGGGTAAAATTAAGCGGCTTGTGGCCACCGGGCATGCTTGCCACGCTGTGCATAACGGGAAGCACATCCCTTCCCAGGATATTGATTTGCCAGGTATGGCGAGTGCGCATCTCATCGGCCGTATAGTTATAAAACCGCAGCGCGGCGATATTGGCATCAATAATTCGTCCGTCCTGCGCAGGGTCTATCAACAACATCGGGGCGGAGCTGGTCATAAAAAATCGCGAGAAAAAACGATGACTACGCTGTTTGTAATGATGCGCGGGGAGCGCCTTAAACGAGTTATTTTGCTGCAGGATTTTGACCGCTTCGAAAAGAATTAATGTGTCATATTCTTCTGATTTAATCAGGCTGGTTTTACAATAAACCGGAGACGGCCCCTCCGTCGTTTCAATTGTCCATACTTCGAATACTTCAGCTGTATTTTTGAAGTAGTACAGATAATTCTGTAGGGTGCTCTGCGGACAGCTGGAGAGCGTGCCTTTGCGCATTTCATCCAGCGACCTCTCTCCGCTAAGGATTCTGGAGGCCTGATTACAGTAGACGACAGCCTCTTTAAAAGGATGGACCACCCAGACTGGCGTACTTAATAAATCAAAAATCATTAACTCTTTTAATAACATGCATCCCTCCAGCGAACAGGCACCACGTCTCTGAACGCCCCCTCATCGCCACTCTGGTCCAATGGCGTAAGCTAATGAAATGATGTCGAAAGTTCAGATACGAGATGAAGACGCCGCAAGTATAGTTCGTTTTTGATTATCGAAAGTGTAACGGGAAAGCAAAACGGCGCTGTCGCTGACAGAAGCCGGGCTACGTGGTCGGCGTTCACCGTTGCAGAGTATTTTTCAATATGCTTTTCATTCGGCACAAATCACCCGTTAAAAGGCATCGAAAGCTAATTAAGCAGCAGAATTCTGCCGCTGCTGAGTATTGAGCGGTGATGAAAGGTGACAATGTCACATATCCAGGCGCGAAATCGCCCGCAGCCGGGATTGTAATCAAAAAGTGAATGCCGTATAACATGGCGCAACCGAGGGGTGTCCCGTGAGGGCTGAGATGGCGTAAGCCGAACCCTTTGAACCTGATCTGGGTCATGCCAGCGAAGGGACGGGTCGGCAATGTTGCCAGTTTACCGCCATTACCTGTTCATACTTCCGCACACCCGGATCTCCCCGCTATCAGGAGGTCCTGTGATTCTTCCGATCTTTACCCAGGGTATTTATGGTCGTCTGCGCCAGCAGGCGGGATGCGACTGGCAACAGTACGTTGCCCATCCTTTTCTCCGCCAGCTTGCCGAGGGAACCCTGCCAGAACGTGCCTTCCGACGCTACCTGACTCAGGACTACCTGTTCCTGATCCACTTTGCCCGGTGCTACGCCCTGTTGGTCAGCAAACTGCGCACGCTCCCGGAGATGCGCGCCGCGTCTGCTTCAATGAATGCGATTCTTGGCGAACTACCGTTGCACGTCGGCTATTGCGCGGACTGGGGGCTGGACGAAGCGACAATGGCCAGCGAAAGCGAAGCATTGGAAACGGTGAACTACACCCGCTACGTGCTGGATATCGGTCATTCCGGCGATGCGCTCGATCTGCTGGCTGCGCTGATGCCCTGCGTGGCTGGCTATGCAGAAATCGGCCTCGGATTGCTCCACGACCCGGCCACCCGGCTCACCGACAACCCCTATGCATCCTGGATCCGTAACTACGGTGATGCGGGCTATCTCGACGGCGTCACCACGGCAATCGGTCTGCTGGAGAGCGTCTGGCAGCAGCGTGGCGGCGAATCGCGCGTCGCAGAGCTGAGCGCCATCTTCACCACCGCCACCCGCCTGGAAGCCAACTTCTGGCAGATGGGACTGAATGCCGCGGCGGTCGCCCAGTGAAGATTCCGACAATTGAGGTGCGGGAATTAGGTCTGCGCTTCGGCTCGCGGGTCATTTTTGACAGGCTGTCGTTTGATATTCCCGCTGGAGAGTGGGTTTCGCTGCTGGGCGCCAGCGGCGCCGGAAAAACCAGTCTGCTGCGGATTATCGCCGGGCTGGCCGCCCCTACCCACGGTCAGGTTCAGGCCAGCGACGGGCGACCGTTAGGTCATCGTCTGGCCTGGATGGGGCAAAAAGATCTGCTCTATCCGTGGCTGAGCGTGCGCGACAACGTTGCGCTTGGCGCCCGTCTGCGCGGGGAGCGCGTCGATCGCCAGCGGGTCGCGACATTATTAGAGCAGGTGGGGCTCAGCCACTGCGCCGATGACCGTCCGGCCTCGCTCTCCGGCGGCATGCGTCAGCGGGCGGCGCTGGCGCGCACGCTGTATGAAGATCGGCCGATCGTTTTAATGGATGAGCCTTTTTCCGCGCTGGACACCCTTACCCGCACGCGTATCCAGACGCTGGCGGCAGAACTACTGACTCAGCGCACCGTGGTGCTGATCACCCATGACCCGATGGAAGCCTGCCGGCTCAGCCACCGTCTGCTGGTACTCTCGCCGCCGCCCGGTGGCCTTGATGACTCCCATCACCTGGCGGGAACGCCGCCGCGGGCGCCGGACGATCCGGCGCTGCTGATGGGACAAGCCGAGCTGCTACAACAGCTGATGAGGGCCAACGGATGAGAGGGAAACTCTTTCGCGGCGGTGTGGTGTTCTGCGGCCTGCTGATGTTTTGGTGGCTGCTCAGTCGCAGCGGCATCCCCGCGTTTCTGCTGCCGTCGCCCTCGGCGGTGGCTGCCGCCCTATGGGATAACCGCAACTGGCTGGGCTGGCACACGCTGGTCACCTTGAGCGAAATCCTCAGTGGTCTGGCGCTCGGGGTGCTGCTCGGCGTGGTGTTGGCCCTGAGCATGGTGATGTCGCCGCGCCTACAGCGCTGGCTGATGCCGCTGGTGCTGACCAGCCAGGCGATTCCGGTTTTCGCCCTCGCCCCGCTGCTGGTGCTGTGGTTTGGCTTCGGGATGAGCGCCAAAGTGATGATGGCGGTTCTGGTGATTTTCTTTCCGGTGACGTCAGCATTTTTTGACGGCCTGCGACGGGTTAATCACGACTACCTCGATCTGGCTCGTACGATGGGCGCCTCGTCAGGAGCTCAGCTCCGACATGTTCGCTTAATGGCCGCCCTGCCAGCGCTCGGCTCCGGCCTGCGCATGGCCGCTGCCGTGGCACCGATCGGCGCGATCATCGGTGAATGGGTCGGGTCCGCCGAAGGACTGGGCTATGTGATGCTCAATGCGAATGCGCGCATGCAAACCGATGTTTGCTTTGCGGCGCTGTTTATTTTAGTGCTGCTGACCATTCTGCTATGGCTGGCAGTGGATACTCTATTACACCGGCTGATCAACTGGATGCCGGAATAAGGAATCATCATGCGTAAACCCGTTTTCACCGCAGCCGCATTAACCGCGCTTCTCAGTGGACAGGCGATGGCCAACGAGAAGCTGACCCTGGTGCTGGACTGGTACATTAACCCGGACCATGCGCCGATTATGGTGGCGGAACAAATTGGCGCCTTTAAAGCACAAGGACTGGACGTTAAGATCGTACCGCCGTCGGACCCGGCCCTGCCGCCGCGTCTGGTGGCAGCCGGCCAGGCAGATCTGGCTATCACCTATCAGCCGCAGGTGCACTTTTTCGCTGATGAGGGTCTGCCGCTGGTGCGGGTCGGTACATTGATTAACTCGCCGTTGAACACGGTCATCGCCCTGGATAAAAGCATCAAAACTCCCGCTGACCTGAAAGGGAAAAAAGTCGGCTATTCGGTAAGTGGTATTGAGCAGGCTACGCTGGCGACGATGGCGCAACATGCCCATATCGATCCACAAAGTATCAAGCTGATTAACGTCAATTTCCAGCTGACCAGCGCCCTGCTGGCCGGTCAGGTTGATGCGGTGATTGGTGGCTATCGTAATATTGAAGCGCTGGAGCTCAAGCTGCAGGGTAAAAAACCGCAGGTAATGAACGTCGAAGATTTCGGCGTTCCGGCTTACGACGAATTGGTGATTGTCGCCCGGCGCGATGAAATTCATGCGGCCAAAATCAAAAAATTCCTCGTCGCGCTGCAGGAAGGAGTGGCCTATCTGCGTGCCCATCCGCAGGAAACCTGGCAAGCTTTTGCCGCCGCCCATCCGGAGCTGAATACCGATCTGAACAAGCAGGCCTGGCAACAGACGGCGTCCCTGTTTGCAGGCAATCCGGCGGCACTGGATAAGGCCCGCTACGAAACCTATGAACAGTTTTTATATAACAACAAGTTGGTTAAAAAAATCACACCGTTAACCCATTATGCGGTCGAACTGGATTGAGTCACCATACTGCTGACGGATGAATTTCCGTCAGCTCATTTAGCGAAGCGCTAATAAACCCCAGCGCTTTCCCTCACTAAGAATTACACTTTTAATGGTTTTATAACACTTATAATAAATGATATAAATCAATGCGTTAACATTGTTTTACGCTATGTAAAAATAACGTAAAAATACCTCAATAAATAAAACATTGAATGACGATTTAAAAAGCCATATATTGTGCGCGCTTTATGAATGGCGATTCATTTTGTTAAACCAATTATTCAACCAGTGTTCAACCGTAACGCTGGTTGTGGGAGTGATATGATGACGGATAAAGTCCGTATTGATACTTTAAGTGCAGATTTATTGGACGCTAACAACGAAACCTTTTTGGCCCGTCAGGCTGAATTCGAATCGAACGTCAGGAGTTACCCGCGCAAGCTGCCGCTGGCTATCGCCAAAGCGGAAGGCGTGTGGTTAACCGATGCGGATAACAAACAGTATCTGGATTGCCTCGCCGGTGCTGGTACCCTCGCTCTTGGCCACAACCACCCTGATGTGCTGCAAAGCATCCAAAGTGTCATTACCAGCGGCTTGCCGTTACATACGCTCGATCTGACGACTCCGTTAAAAGATCGTTTTTCCGAATACCTGCTCTCATTACTGCCGGGAGAAGGTAAAGAATACTGCCTGCAGTTTACCGGCCCGTCTGGCGCCGACGCCGTCGAAGCGGCCCTGAAGCTGGCGAAAAAATACACCGGCCGTTCTTCAATCATTAGCTTCTCCGGCGGCTACCACGGTATGACCCACGGCGCGCTGTCGGTAACCGGCAACCTGTCACCGAAAGAAGCCCTCAACGGCATGATGCCGGAAGTGCAGTTTATGCCGTATCCGCATCAGTACCGCTGCCCGCTGGGTATCGGTGGCGAAGCGGGCGTGAAAGCGCTGACTTACTACTTTGAAAACCTGATCAACGACGTGGAAAGCGGCGTGCGTAAACCGGCTGCGGTGATCCTGGAAGCCGTTCAGGGTGAAGGCGGTGTGAACCCGGCTCCGGTTGAGTGGCTGCAGCGCATCCGCAAAGTGACTCAGGAACACGGCATTCTGCTGATCATCGACGAAGTTCAGGCTGGCTTTGCCCGTACCGGTAAGCTGTTTGCCTTCGAACACGCCGGCATCGAGCCAGACATCATCGTGATGTCAAAAGCCGTCGGCGGCGGTCTGCCGCTGGCCGTTCTGGGTATCAAGAAGCAGTTTGACGCCTGGGAACCGGGCCACCATACCGGTACCTTCCGCGGCAACCAGTTGGCGATGGCCACCGGGTTGACCACCCTGCGTCACCTGAAAGATAACGACATTGCCAGCAAAGTGGCCGCGCAGGGCGAATGGCTGAAAGGCAAACTGGCCGATATGCAGAAACGCTACCCGATCATGGGCCACATTCGCGGCCTGGGTCTGATGATCGGTATTGAGATCGTCAACCCGAACGGCGAGCAGGATCACATGGGCTGCTACCCGGCTGACGGCGCGCTGTCTGCCCTGCTGCAGAAGAAATGTTTCGAAGCGGGCCTGATCCTCGAACGCGGTGGCCGTGGCGGCTGCGTCCTGCGTCTGCTGCCGTCGCTGCTCATCAGCAACGCCGAGCTGGAAATTTTCCTCGACAAATTTGAACAGGCCCTGCTGGCCGCCGGTGTCAAACCGATCTGAGTGGAGCGAGTGACCGCAATGTCCAAATTGAATCCGATTCTTGCTGGTTCGCCGCAAAGTATTGAGGCTTATCAGCAGGCGATCGCCCAGACCAGCCAGGCCGTCGTGCAGTGGCTGCAGCAGCCTGAGATGTATCAAGGTAAAAGCGTCGCCGAACTGCGCGAGCGTATTAGCCTTGATTTCACCGAGCAGGGTCTGGGAAACCAGGCGGCGATTGAACGGGCGATCGAGTACTTCCTGAAAGATAGCCTGTCGGTGCATCACCCGCAGTGCGTGGCGCATCTGCATTGTCCGAGCCTGGTGGTAAGCCAGGCGGCGGAAGTGCTGATTAACGCGACTAACCAGAGCATGGACTCCTGGGACCAAAGCCCGTCGGCGACCCTCATTGAGATGAAACTGATCGAATGGCTGCGTGCGCAGGTCGGTTACCCGGCCGGCGACGCCGGCGTCTTCACCAGCGGCGGCACCCAAAGCAACCTGATGGGGCTGATGCTGGCGCGTGATGCCTTCTTCGCTCGTCGGGGGCACTCCATCCAGCAGGACGGTCTGCCGGGTGACGTGCGTCAGTATAAAGTACTGTGCTCTGAAAATGCCCACTTCTCGGTGCAGAAGAACATGGCGCTGATGGGCCTCGGCTATCGTGCTGTAACGCTGGTGAAAACCGATGAATTCGCGCGGATGGACGTGGCCGACCTGAAAGCGAAAATTGCTGATGCGCAGGCGAACGGCGAGCAGATCATGGCGATCGTCGCCACCGCGGGTACCACCGACGCGGGAGCTATCGATCCGCTGCGCGCTATCGCTGGCGTCGCGGCGGAACATCAGATCTGGCTGCATGTGGATGCCGCATGGGGCGGCGCGCTGCTGCTCTCCGGGCAGTATCGCGACTATCTGGACGGCATTGAGTGCGTGGACTCCATTACCCTGGACTTCCACAAGCAGTTCTTCCAGACCATCAGCTGCGGCGCGTTCCTGTTAAAAGACGCGCGCCATTATGAGCTGATGCGCTATCAGGCGGCCTATCTGAACTCTGAGTTCGATGAAGAACACGGCGTGCCGAATCTGGTTTCCAAATCGCTGCAGACCACCCGTCGCTTCGATGCGCTGAAGCTGTGGATGGGCCTGGAAGCGCTGGGTCAGAAGCAGTATGCAGAGATCATCGATCACGGTGTGACCATGGCGAAAAACGTGGCGCAATACGTTAAGTCTCAGCCAACGCTGGAGTTGGTCATGCAGCCGCAGCTGGCGAGCGTGCTGTTCCGCTCTCGTCCGGCGCAGATGGCTGGCAGCGATGATGCCGCTATCGCCCTCCTCAACCAACGCGTCGGGGACGCGCTGCTCGACTCCGGGCGAGCAAACGTCGGCGTCACCGAACATAACGGCATGACCTGCCTGAAGCTGACGTTGCTGAACCCGATCGTGACGCTTGAGGACGTGAAGGTGTTGCTGAATCTGGTGGAACGCACCGCGCAGGAACTGCTGGCGAAGTAACATCCTTGAGCGGCGCGGTGGGTTACTGCCGCCCTGTACAAGACCCGCCGGGAAACTTGCTGATAAAAGCCGATAACTTACCTTATCGGCTTTTTTACGTCTCTCTTCGGACAAACAACAAGTGACACCGTCACGAGAAGATTGCTGGCCGGACGACTGACACCTCGTCAGCGCGAACCTCTGGCCGCTTCAGCGCAGCGCCAGTGGCGCCGTTTATCCCACTCAGGCTCTCGCCTCCAGTCACTGCTGCCGGATCACTTTCTCCTGTTGAACGTAATCCCCTTCACCTGTGGTAAACCTAACCGCCACAGCAACACCAGCATCAGCGCGCGACCTTTAGACAGCCCCGGAGTAAACCCGGCGGTTAAGTGAAAGAAAAAGAGTCTACGGACAGTTAACCCGTGTTTTGTATACGGCCTGTGTGCAGAAAACCGGGGTTTTGCCATGCGTTGTGCCCCCCCGGCAGACACAGGGTAATACAGACGCAAGGCGCGGCGTGCGGCCCAACTCCGTTAACCTGGGGCAACCTTAAGCCCTCAACAGCCGGTTACGTATGCGGGACGTCCGGCTCCAGATAATTGGCCACGAAGCGGGTTAATATTCCCGCCGCTACCGGACATGCCTCCACATTATCCAGCAGTTGCTGCGGATCGAACCCCTCCATCCGCAGCACTTTGTCACGATAGTGGATTAATGAACGCGCAATTTCAGGGGTAAATTCCGGATGGAACTGCGTTGACAGCGCATGGCGGGTATAGCGCACTATCTGGTGGGGATCGTGTTCCGACGCGGCCAGCACCGTCGCATCCGGCGGCAGCCTGACCACCGTCTGCTGATGACTGAGGTGCGCAGGGAAATGCGTCGGGCGGTCACTTAACAGCGGGTCCGTTCGTCCGGCAGCGGAAAGCGTAATCGACTGGCATCCCGTTTCGCGCCCTGCCGGATGATACGCCACCTCGCCGCCCAGCGCGTCGGCCATCAGCTGATGGCCATAGCAGATACCAAATAACGGCATCTCCACCGCCATTGCCGCCCGGATCCACGCCGCGGTTTTCTCGCTCCACACCAACCGATCGGTGACCATCGCCCACGAGCCGGTCATCACCGCCACGGTCTGGCTATCCGGAGCGGGCAGCACTTCCCCCGCATAGACACGCACGGTGGCAATCTGCCGACGCCAGGGCGCAAGCAATCGGCCAAACCAAAGTGGCAGATCGCCATGTTCGGCCTCAATTTCCGCCGGCGGCGCACCGGTCTGCACAATAAGGAGTTTGCTTCTCAACGCCATACCCCGTTCCCCTTCGATGCTTTCCACAGTTCTTTCACTATGGAGAAAAGCGGCTGTTTCGACAAATAACCAATCTCTATGGATGACACCATGCGGGAATAAGGGGGGCGCTGGTGAGAGCCGGCAAGATTAAGCCCTGCCTTGCCAGCACAACGCGGGCGATGCTCCCCGGTTCTACTGCGCGTCGGCGCTGTCTGTCTGCGGAACGCTGGATTCAGTCCCTTGCGCCACATCCGGCGCCTTGGCCGGATCAAAGATGTGGTCGAGAATAGCACGCGCCGTCGGCCCGGCGACAACACCATCGCCGCCGCCGTTTTCCAGAATCAGCGCCATTGCCACCTTTGGATGCTGATAGGGGGCAAACAAGGTATAGAAAATATGGTCGCGTAATCTGACCGGGATCATCTTCGCATTGTAGGTCTGATTCTCTCTCAGGCTAAAGACCTGCGAGGTACCGGATTTCGCGGCAATCTGATACGGCGCGGTATGGAACAGTTTATAACCGGTGCCGTTAGGCAAGTTAGCCATGCCGTACATCCCGTTGCGCACGATGCCCCAGTACGGCGATTTCGGGTCACCCACCTGCGGCGTATTCTCCGGCGGCTGATAACGTTCAACCTTATTGCCGCGCTTCATGGAATAGAGCAGGTGGGGATTCTTTACCTTGCCGTTGTTGAGTAGCGTCGTCAGGGCTTTCACCATCTGGAGAGGTGTGGCGATCCAGTAGCCCTGGCCGATCCCGACTGAAATGGTGTCCCCCTGATACCACGGCTTTTTATGCACTTTCTGCTTCCACTCGCGGCTCGGCAACACCCCGGCATACTCTTCATTCAAATCAATCCCCGTCAACTGCCCGTAGCCAAATTTGCTCAGCCAGCTATGAATGCGATCAATGCCCATTTCAAAGGCCACCTGATAGAAGAAGGTGTCCGCCGACTCCTCAATCGCCTTGGTCACATTCAACATCCCGTGACCGGTTTTCAGCCAGTCGCGGTAGCGGCGCTGGGTACCGGGCAACGTCCAGGTCGGCGCGCCGAAAAAGGTGGTGGTGGGCGTAATCACGCCAGCGGAGAGCGCTGACAGCGCCATATAGGGTTTTACTGTCGATGCCGGCGGATAGAGCCCCTGGGTCACACGGTTAATCAGCGGGCGATCCGGGTTATCGAGCAGAGCACGGTAGGCCTTATAGCCAATTCCCTTGACGAAGGGATTCGGGTCATAGCTGGGGCTGGAAACCATCGCCAGCACGCCGCCGTCGCGCGGATCAACCGCCACCACCGCTGCCCGCTGCCCCTTCAGCACCCCTTCAATATACTGCTGTAAATGCAGATCCAGCGTCAGGTAGATATTCTTCCCGGCGACCGGCGGCACCTCTTTGAGCAGACGCACCACGCGCCCATGGTTATCGACCTCCACTTCCTGATAACCGGTCGTACCGTGCAGCTCTTTTTCGTAATAGCCTTCGATACCCTGCTTGCCGATATTATGGTCCGCGGCATAGTTCTCCGCCTCGCCGTTTTTGGCCAGGCGTTGCAGATCGCTATCGTTGATTTTCGACACATAGCCGACTACGTGCGCCAACTGGGCGCCATAGGGGTAGTCACGCTGCTGGTAATTCTCCACCGTGACGCCAGGAAAACGAAACTCGTTCACCGCAAATCGCGCCACTTCTACATCGCTCAGGGCCGACTTCAGGGTCACCTGCTTGTAGCGACTGTTGTGCTGCATATCGTCGCGGAAGCTGGCGATATCATCAGGGGTCAAATCGACGATTGGCGTCAACGCGTTCAGCAACGCGGTCATATTGGCAATTTTGCTGGGGATCACCTGCAGGCGGTAGAGGGTGATGTTCTGTACCAGCGGGATACCGTTACGATCGAAAATAAGCCCGCGGCTTGGCGCGATAGGCAACATTTTAATGTCATTCTGATTCGATCGGGTCTGATAGAAATCGTGCTGCTCAACCTGTAAACGATAGAGGTTAAAAACCAATATGCCAAAGCAGGTCACCACCAGTAGAAACGCGATCGCGGCACGTCGAATAAACAGCATCTCTTCCGCTGAGTGATCGCGAATTTCATCTCTTAATAGGGTCATTAACGGCAATTCACTTGAGTTTGAATAAAAAGAAAAAATAAAAAGCGGAGCAGAATAGCGTTATCGACGCGCCAGCCCTACAGAAAGGTTGCTAATGATTTAGCAGAAATGTTTCAGCATGTTAGGTGCCCGGAAGACAATAGCAGAAACCCGGAGATGAAAAAGGATGTGACCTTGTCACAAAACGGCCTCTGTCCCGGGATTAGACAGAGGCCCAGGGGTCAGCCGCGGGTCAGCCAGGCCCGCCAGCCTCCGTAGCCGGTAATGTCGGTGGCCCCCTGCAGACCGTATCCTTCGCAGATAAAACCACTCAGCCAGCGCCCATCGGACAGTTCGACCTTGCCAAGTCCCAACGGGGCGGGAATGGCCGCCAGCAGCGAACCCAGCTCAGACGAGGGCAAATCCCAGACCTCCACGGCGATGGCCGCGCCGTCGTTTTCATCACGCACCATCCCCGGACGGCGCCCGTCGGCCAGCGCATACAACCGATAATGTGGGGCGCTCTGCATGGCCGCCAACAAACGCCCGCCCCGCTCTCGCAGTTGCCCGTTCAGCGCCAGGCCGTCAAGATGAGCGCCGCAAACGACCAGAGGCATGCGATCGTGGCTGCCGGTGACGGCAGGCAACGAAGCGGCCAGTTGTGTCCTGCCAGCCAGCGGGAGTGGCTGTACGCGCTGGAAAGCGTCGGCCACACCGAGAAGATACTGATCGGTAAAGACCCGCCCGAACAGCGTGACGCCTGAGGGTAACCCGTTTGCCAGAAAACCGACCGGAACATTCACCGCCGCATAATCCAGCAGGTTCATAAAGTTGGTGTAATAGCCAAGATCGGCATTTCGCTGTACCGGTTCGGCCTCCAGTTCAGCCAGCGTCACCGGACGCGGGTAGGTTGGCGTCAGCACACAGTCCAGGGTCTCCAGCAACGCATCACACTGCGCCTTGTACTCTTGCAACTGGTACATTGCCCGGAATGTGGCCACGGCATCGGTATCCGGCGCTTTCGCCAGCACGTCGCGAATCACCGGCAGTACCGCCTCAGGCTGCTGCGCAATCAATGGCCCCACCACCGCATAACGTTCTGCGACCCACGGGCCGTCATACAGCAAGCGCGCGGCGGCGAGAAACGGCGTCATATCGAGAGTGACCGGTACTCCGCCAAGAGCGATCAGCCGTGCTTTCGCCTGCATAAACAGCGACTCGCTCTGCACACAGCCGAGGAAATTCAGGGTCTGCGGCACGCCGAAGCGAAACCCAGGCGCCGGGGCGCCAAACGCCTGACGGCTGTTCCACTGCGGGTTACGGCGACTGTAGGCATCTCGCGGATCGGGCCGTGCGGTCAGGGCCAGCAGTTGGCTGGCCTCGTCGGCCGTGGCGGTAAAGAATGTCGTACAGTCAAGGGTCCGACAGGCCGGCACCACTCCGGCGGTCGAGATAAGCCCCTTACTGGCCTTCAGTCCCGTCAGGTTATTGAGCGAAGCCGGAACCCGCCCGCTGCCCGCGGTGTCAGTGCCGAGGGCGAAGCTGGCAACCCCGAGCGCCACCGCCAGTGCGGAACCCGCACTGGAGCCGCCGGAAGGATAGTCCGCATGATATGCGTTACGACAGCGGCCATAGGGCGAACGCGTTCCGTTCAGGCCGGTGGCAAACTGATCGAGATTGGTTTTGCCGACCGGAATGGCACCGAGGGCGATCAACTGCGCCACGATAGTGGCATCCTCCGTCGCGGGACGGGCAAAGGCAGGACAGGCCGCAGTGGTGTCAATTCCCGCAAGATCGATATTATCTTTGATGGCAAACGGCACGCCGTACAGCGGTAGCGTTTCCGGCGCAACCGTATCCAGCGCCGCCAGCCAGGATTCCTGCTCTTCCTCCGTCAGTATATGAATAAACAGCCGATACTCCGGATTCAGCGCCTGTGCCTTCTGGCGGAGATCGGCCAGCAGCGCGCGCGGGGTCAATTCGTCGCGTCGGTAAGCCTCTGCGAGGGTTGCAAGGCGTAAATCAAAGGTTGGCTGACTCATATGTTCTCCTCCAGGATCACCGCCACACGTTGCCCGGCGCGTACTGACGTCCCAGGCTGAACATTCATCTGTTGCACCACGCCGTCGCACGGCGCCAGTAGCGGGATCTCCATTTTCATTGACTCCAGCACCACCAGGACGTCGCCAGCACGAACATGGCTCCCCTCAGCGGCCTGCACCTGCCACAGGTTACCGGAGATTGGACTCTCCACACCCTGCTGCCCGCGCTGCAGCGGTGCCTCGTCATCCGCGTCAGTCGCTACCTCCAGGCTATCGAAATGCGCCTGGCCGCTGGCTATCCAGCGATCGCGCTCTGCATTGAAGGCGCGCTGCTGATGTTGACGAAATGCGTCGATACTCGCAGCTTCCCGCTGCAGAAACTGCTGGTACTCCGCCAGGCGCAGGGTGCTGTGCTCGATGCGCAGCGGATAGCGGCCAAGCGGAAAATCGCGACGGATCTGCAGCAACTCATCGGCAGACACCGGGTAGAAACGCAACTGGTCGAAGACCCGCAGCAACCAGGGTTTACCAGCGAAGTCGGCGACCTCGTGATAGCGGTTCCACATTTGCAACGTGCGGCCGACAAACTGGTAGCCTCCGGGACCTTCCATACCGTAGACGCACAGATAGGCCCCGCCGATCCCCACCGAGTTTTCCGCGGTCCAGGTACGCGCCGGATTGTATTTGGTGGTCACCAGGCGATGACGCGGATCGAGCGGCGTCGCCACCGGCGCACCAAGATAGACATCGCCCAACCCCATCACCAGATAACTGGCGTCAAACACTGTCTGCCATACCGCCTGTTCGTCCGGTAAGTCGTTAATCCGGCGGATAAATTCGAGGTTGCTCGGACACCATGGCGCGTCGCGACGCACGGTAGTCATGTATTTATCGATAGCTTTGCGACAGGCCGGGTCGTCCCACGACAGCGGCAGATGGACCACCCGGGTCGGTACCTGCAGATCGTCGCTGACGCACACCGTCGTCCACTCCGCACGCACCCAACGCAACAGCGCATCTGGCGTCAGGGTTTCCGGCTGAAAATGAATTTGCAGGGAGCGTATACCCGGCGTCAGGTCAATCACGCCCGGACGTGACTGGCTTTCCAGCGCCTGCATCAGGGCATGAATGCGAAAACGCAACACCAGATCGAGCTCCGCCTCTCCCGCCTCCAGTAGCAGATGGGTATCGCCGGAAAGACGGGCCACCAGACGCTTATCCGCCTCCCCACAGCTCATCACTACGGGGGAAGTTAACGGCGCGGGCTGCCACGCAACGGGCGTCATCTCAAGCATCGTCAGCTCATCCCGATAGCCCGCCGCCAGCCGACGGGCCGTTGACAGATCCACGGCGACAAACCGCACCTTGTCGCCGGCTTTCAACTGCCCCAGTTGCCAGAGATCGGCCTCAATCACCGTCACCGGGCAGACGAAACCGCCAAGGCTCGGGCCATCCGGACCAAGAATAACCGGCATATCGCCGGTAAAGTCAACCGCGCCGACAGCGTAAGGGTTATCGTGAATATTCGACGGATGTAGCCCCGCCTCGCCGCCGCTCTCGCGGGCCCACAGCGGTTTTGGGCCAATCAGCCGCACGCCGGTACGGCTGGAGTTAAAATGCACTTCCCAGTCGGTGGCAAAAAAGGTCTCGATGTAGTCTGCGGCAAAGAATTCCGGCGCGCCGTGAGGGCCGTAAATCACCCGCAGGGTACGAACCGCCGCCAGCGGTGTCGCCAGCGCAACGGGCAGCGTGGCACCGGTTTCCCCCTTGCCATCTGGTGCCAGATGCAGAATATCCCCGCTGCGCAGCGCCCGCCCGCCATGACCGCCAAACTGCCCAAGAGTAAAGGTGCTTTTGCTCCCCAAATAATCCGGAACCTGAATACCCCCGCGCAGACAGAGGTAGCTCCTGACTCCCGCCCCTTCGATGGCACCGATTTTCAGCGTCGCCCCGGCCGGGATGTGGAATACGCGGTTCATCTCTTGCGCTCTACCATCAAGGGTGAGCGGAACCCTGGCGCCGCTCACTACCGCCTGGGCCTCACAATGAAACTTCAGCGCTGGCCCGGTGAGGGTGATTTCCAGCGCCGCTTCTCCCGGCGGATTACCCAGCAGCCGGTTGCCAAGACGCAGCGCCCGATCGTCCATCGGGCCCGACGGCGGGACCCCAACTGCCCAGTAGCCCAGCCGTCCGGGATAATCCTGGACGCTGGTTTGCGTCCCGGCACTGAGCACCTCGACGGTCGCGGCCCGATAGCTCAGTTGTTCCAGGCAACGAGTCCAGGGCTCGCCCAACATAAAGGGTTCAAAGCCCAGAATCTGCTGGAGATAGAGGCGGTTGGTTTCCACACCATACAGGCGGGTGTTCCCCAGCGCCCGGGCCAGTTCTGCGATAGCCTCATTGCGGGTTGGTCGCCAGGCGATCATTTTGGCCAGCATCGGGTCAAAAAATGGCGGCACGTCGCAGCCCGCCTCCACCCAACGATCGATGCGGAGGGTTTCGCCGTCCACCGGCGGAAAGACCACCTCAGTCAGCAGACCCGGCGATGGCTGAAACTGTCGCCCCGGATCCTCCGCATAAATACGCGCCTGGACGGCGTGCCCGCGAGGTTTCAGGTCGGCCAACAGCGCGGGGAGCGGCGGTAAATCACCGGCCGCCAGCGCCACCATCCAGCGCACCAGATCGACGCCCCACACCTGCTCGGTGACGCCATGTTCAACCTGGAGCCGGGTATTGACCTCGAGAAAATAGAAGCGCCGCGCCGCGCTGTCGTAGACAAATTCGACCGTTCCGGCGCTGCGGTAGTTGACCGCTTTGCCCAGCGCGACTGCCGCCGCACACAGGGCTTCCGCCGTTCCGACGGGTAAATTGGGCGCCGGCGTCTCTTCGATCACTTTCTGATTGCGGCGCTGTATCGAGCAGTCGCGCACTCCAAGCGCAATGACGTCGCCCTGCCCGTCGCCGAATATCTGCACTTCCAGGTGACGCGCGCGTTCAATGTATTTTTCGACAAACACGCCCGCGTCGCTAAAGTTGTTCTGCCCCAGCCGCTGGACGGCCTCAAAAGCGTCCGCCAGTTCGCGGGCGTCGCGACAGATGCGCATCCCGATGCCGCCGCCCCCGGCGGTGCTTTTTAACATCACCGGGTAGCCGATGGTATCCGCCGCCCGGCACGCTTCGATACTGTCGGCCAGCAGACCGGTCCCCTCCAGCAACGGCACGCCCTGCGCTTTTGCCAGCGCTCGGGCGGTGTGTTTCAGGCCAAACGTGCGCAGTTGCTCCGGCGTCGGGCCAACAAACACCAGCCCGGCGGCTTCACAGGCCTCGGCGAAGACAGCATTTTCCGATAAAAAACCGTAACCGGGATGGATGGCCTCAGCCCCGCTTTTTAAGGCGGCGGCGATAATTTTTTCCGTCATCAGGTAGGTTTGCGCCGCCGGACCGTCGCCGAGACCGATCGCTTCATCGGCTTCACGAATATGCAGGCTGCTGAGGTCCGCGTCGGAATAGACCGCCACGCCTTTCACCTGCATCGCGCGCAGGGTACGCAGAATCCGACAGGCGATGGCGCCGCGGTTAGCAATCAGTAAGGTTTTGAACATACAAGGGACTCACGTCGTGGCGGGTCGTCCCGCAAAAAAATTCGACGTCCCCGGGGCCGTCCCCGAGGCGCGCAAGTATTCAGGGCTTGCGCGATGGTGTGCTTAACAGGCGGTCGGCGCGAACGGCAAACAGGCGCCAGACCAGCAGACGCCAGCGCTGCCAACGGGTCAGTCCCATACCAGCACCTCCGCCGGGGTCGGATTCCAGCCATTGCAGGGGTTATTGAGCTGCGGGCAGTTGGAAATCAGCACGATAACATTGCGCTCTGCGCGCAGCTCGACGTACTTCCCGGCGCCCGAGATCCCGTCTTCAAAGGTCAGGCCGCCGGCTTCCGTCACCGGGACGTTCATAAAAAAGTTGATATTGGCGCCGATGTCACGCTTATGCAGCCGGCCGTCATGCAGGCAGGCGCAGAGAAAATTATCCCGGCAGCTGTGCATGTAGCGTTTATCCAGCGCATAGCGCACGGTGTTGCTCTCCTGCGCGCAGGCTCCGCCGAGGGTGTCGTGCCGCCCGCAGGTATCGGCCACAATGGTCAACAGTGGGTTCCCAAGGTTCGAGTACAGTACGCTGCCGGTTGTCAGGTAGGCATTCCCCTGGCGGCGCAGTGTCCGCTGCGCATCGTAACGCTCGCGCGGGCTGTCAGCGCAGTAAAACAGAGTATCGATCGCCTGATTGCCTTCAAGGTCGAGCAGACGCAGGGTCTGCCCGGCTTTGATTTCAAACAGCCAGGGTTCGCCCGCAGGAATCACGTGGCGATAGACGGCATCGTCGGGGTTACGGGTACTGGTCACAAGGCTCATCGTGGACTCCTCAAAGGGTGAACAGTTGGGTGTTGGTGAAGGCGCGCTGGTTTTCATCGCGCGTAAACAGCGATTCAATCGCCGCCTGTTCATCGTCGGCCTGATACCAGCTCAGTTGAACCGGGCGCGGGGCATATTCGGTCGACGGATCCATCGGATGCGGCAATGCAGTCAGGACCATCAGCACGTCCATCGGCGCGAACAGTTCGACGTAGCGCCCAGGAGCGGCGTGCTCTGTACAAAACTGAAAGCGTCCTTCGCTGTCGACGGTGACTTTGCTGAACAAGTTAACCACCATCAGCAGATCCTCCAGACCGAGATCCCATTTGCCCATTTCGACCAGCAGATTATCGGTGCCGTTACGATGGAAGGCGTTGCGCAGCTCCTGGTAGCGGCCCGCGCCATATTTTTCCTCCGTCTCTTGCGCATTCAGTACGCCGCCGAACGGATCGTGCCAGCCACAGCTATCGGCAATGATGCCGGCCAACACCCGTCCCATATCGGAATAGAAACAGTGTCCGGTCGTCAGCCGCGCGGTGTGTTGCCCCTTGAGAGTATCCGGCAGGTTCAGGCGCTCGCTTTTCTCGTGCGGGTTGAGCATCATCAAGCTGACGTTCGCTCCGCCGTCGATATCACTCAGACGCAAAATCTGACCACGGCGCAGCACAAACGAGGTATGCCCCCCGCCCGGCAAAAGTTCTTCACGCAGACTCGGTGAGGTATGAAAAAGCGCTGTCATCGGACTATCTCCTTAAGGGGTAAACATTGTTATCGGTGCCGGTGCCGAGCATTTGCGACATCCGGGTCTCATTCAGCGGAATATCGTAAGTAATGCGTGCACCGTAGGCGTAAGGGGCCTGCGGGTCGTGGCGTACCTTATCGAAGACCAGCAGACGAGTGCCGAGGTTGAACCCTTCGGCCAGATCGTGAGTGACCATAAAGACCGTCATCCGCGTCTCGCTCCACAACTGGAGCAGCAGCGCGTGCATATCTTTGCGAATACCGGGATCGAGTGCGCCGAAAGGTTCGTCAAGCAGCAGAACCCGCGGTTGCATCACAAAGGCCTGGGCGATTGCCAGCCGCTGCTGCATGCCGCCGGAAAGCTGCGCCGGGTAGCGGTCAAGGGCGTGGGAGAGCCCGACTTTGTCCAGCATTTGCGCCGCCTGCTCGCGGATAGCGCGTTTACGGGCACCGAACAGACGACCGAGGCACGGCGAAGACGGCAGTTCCAGGCCGACGATCACGTTATCCAGCACGCTGAGGTGCGGAAAGACCGAATAACGTTGAAACACCACACCACGGCTGCGATCCGGCTCAGCTGCCAGCGGCTGACCATCGAGCGTAATTGCGCCCCGGGTCGGTTTCTCCTGCCCGAGCAGCAGACGCAAGAAGGTGGATTTCCCACAGCCGGAGGCCCCCACCATCGAACAGAACTCCCCCTCTTTAACCTCTAAGTTGATACGTTCCAGCACCACATGGTCGCCATACTCCTGCCAGATATTGTTGATGCGGATAAAACTCATGTCCGGCCTCCTTCGGCCCACGGGAAGCAGACTTTATGTAGCTGGCGCAGCCCCAGATCCATCAGCCAGGCGAGCAGGGTTATCCAGATCACATAGGGGATGATCACGTCCATCGCCATATAGCGCCGTACGAGGAAGATGCGGTAACCCAGTCCGGCGGTGGCGGAAATGGCCTCCGCCGAAATCAGGAACAGCCATGCCGATCCGAGCAGCAAACGCAGCGAGGTGATCAGGCGAGACAGCAACTGAGGCAACACCACCCGCAGGACCACCGTCCAGCTGTTGGCGCCGAGGGTTTGCGCTTTGATAAACAGCTCGGCCGGGATTTCCCGCGCCCGCTGTTCAAGATCGCGCGCCAGCATCGGCGTGATGCCAATCACGATCAGCATCACCTTAGAGAGTTCATCGAGACCGAAGACGATAAATAGCACTGGCAGGATCGCCAGCGGCGGTATCATCGAAACAACGGTCATCAATGGCGACAGCGCCGCGCGATAAAGCGGAAACACGCCGGCAACGATCCCGATGCTCAGGCCAAGCAGCGCGGACACCGCCAGCCCGATGAGCAGGCGGGTCAGGCTGATCAGCGTATCGCCCCACAGCAGGTATTCGCCGCTGCGTTTGTCCGGCATAAACGCCATCCGCTCGACGGCCGCCGCCATCTGCGACAGACCGGGTAACAGCTTGTCCTGTGGGTTAGCCTCAAGGCGAATAGCGGAGCCGATAAACCAGGCGGCGATCAGCAATACAAAAGGCAGCAGCAATAACATCAGCCGCATGCCCTGCTGTGGATGGCGGTTAATTTGGCGCATGGCGTTCACTCCCGTCATCAATGATTACAGCTGGCCGGCGGCGGCCATTTTCAGGTAGCTATCGTCGAAGCGCAGCCGGATATTTGCACTGTCGCCGACGGTGACAGTGCCAGGGAAACGCATGCCAATGAAGTCGGCGCTTTGCGCCCCTTCACCCAACAGCCCTTTATCAAACGAAAACTGCGCCACGCGCTGCATTGTTTTTGCCAGTTCCGGGCTGGAGATAAACGTCAGGGTTTCGGCGGCAGTCCAGAACAGGTGGGTCGTTTTCAGCTGCGCCTGGTAGCCCGCAAGATCGGTACCGGAATCTGCCGCCATCGCATTCAGCGCCTGGGCATCTCCGGCATGCATTTTGGCCATCATTTCGAACCATGCGCCGGTCAGGGCTTTACCCAGCGCGGGGTTATCTTTCAGGGTTTGCGTGTTCACCACCATCATGTCGATAAGTTCGCCGGGAACCTGCGATGAGCTAAAGACTTCGCTGGTCTGCGGAGTCTTTTTAATCGCCGACAACTGCGGGTTCCATGCTACCGCAGCGCGGACGCTGCTGGTGCCAAAAGCGGAGACAATATCGGCATCAGAGGTATTCACCACTTTGACATCTTTCTCCTGCAGACCGGCCTTCTCCAGGCCGCGAACCAGCAGATAGTGAGAAACCGATAGCTCGGGGAGATAGACCTGCATACCTTTCAGATCGGCCAACGTTTTACCACTGCCTTTGAGCACCACGCCGTCATTGCCGTCGGAATAGCTACCGGTAATGAGCGCAGTGGTATCGACGCCACCCGCTGCGGGGATCGTCAGTGCGTCCATGTTGGTCATGGTACAGCCATCAAACTGGCCGGCGGTGTATTGATTGATCGACTCAATATAGTCGTTGAGCTGGACGATTTTGATTTTGATGCCGTATTTCGCGGCCCATTTATCAATGATTTTTTCGTTGCTGATGGCGCCCCAGGGCATCCAGCCGGCATAGATCGTCCAGCAGACATTAAACTCTTTTTTAACGGCGGCAAGGGAAGGGAAACTGGCCAGTAGCGCCAGCGACAGCATGAGAGAACGGATTACGCGAGATGTTTTCATATGAACCTCTGGTTGGCACAAAAACAGGAGCAGCGCGACACCTGACGGTGCTGCTGTCTCCCGGGCTTTTGTCCCGCCGTGTAACCTCGCAGAGGTCGCCAGCTCTCGGACCAGACATTCACCTGTGTGAACCGGAACCCTAGCCAGCTATTGGATCATCTTGATTGTCTGTTGCGCTGCCTTCTTGCTTGTTTTTGCAAGGTGCATGCCAAAAAAAATATTCTTTTTAATTCAGCAAGATAGATGAAGTCACCGTGGAATCACACCACGCTGGGGAGTAGTTTTGGGGCAATGCGTGGATTTGGTGCAGGCGAGCAGTGCAGCGGACAATCCGCCGC
>NZ_JBCNNS010000071.1:0-23790 GCF_039594335.1 Raoultella sp. | reverse complement strand
CTGCGCCCAGCTAAACCATTCGTCGGTGCCAGAATCATTGCTCCAGGCCTGACGATCGTGCAGCAGGGTACAATGTTGCAGATTATCGGGATGTTGCTGTAGCTGATGCTGCCGGGCATAGTCCGCCGTGCAAACCGGTACAATCGCTTCATCCATCAGATAATGGTGGGTTAATTGCGATGAAGGCAGATCGTCGAAATAGAGCGCCAGATCGATGCCCGCCCGCTGCATATTCACATTATCGTTGCCGGTCAGGACGGTGAGCGATATCGACGGATAACGGCGGGTAAAGTCCCCGAGCGCCGGTACCAGCCAGCACTGGGCGATCGACGGGCGTGAGTAAACGGTCAGCGAACCTGACAGCTCCTGGTTTTTGATATCCAGAATCTCCTGGTTCAGGCTGTCCAGCGATGACTTCAGCGACCAGAACACCCGTTTCCCCTCATGGGTTAACTCCACTTTCCGATGAGAGCGAATAAATAGCTGAATCCCCAGCTCTTCTTCCAGCTGATTTATCCGGTGGCTCACTGCACTGGGGGTCAGCGACAGCTCTTCCGCCGCCAGCGCAAAAGATGCATGGCGCGCAGCGACTTCAAAGGTATGCAGCTTTGACAACTGCCAGCCGTTCAGCAGCCGGTTGCCTGTCTCTTTAGTGACATCCATCGTTCGATCCCCTTTTTTACCGCTGATTGTAAGAAAATGATCGCCCTATGTGGATTTAAAGATGAAAAAAAGTGAACCATAGAGCAAATAAAATCCATTTATAGACCGTAATCACCATTTTGATTCAATATAATTCACCTGAAGCGCCATTTATATCGTTTGTCAGCCTATGTCGTTTTTCTGTTCAATAACCCCCTCTTATTCACGGGCGAGGTGGGGTATGGAATCGCAGATTTGGGTTGTGAGCACGTTATTCATCGGTATCGTATTGATTGTTTTGACTATCGTAAAACTGAAATTTCACCCTTTTCTGGCGCTGCTGTTAGCCAGTTTCTTCGTTGGTGCCATGATGGGGATGAGCCCGCTGGATATGGTCAACGCCATTGAAAATGGGATCGGTGGAACCCTCGGTTTCCTGGCGGCGGTGATTGGCCTCGGTACTATTCTTGGCAAAATGATGGAGATCTCGGGCGCCGCCGAACGTATCGGCCTGACGCTTCAGCGCTGCCGCTGGCTGTCGGTCGATGTGATCATGGTGCTGGTTGGCCTGATTTGCGGGATTACGCTGTTTGTGGAAGTCGGCGTCGTGCTGCTGATTCCGCTGGCCTTTTCCATCGCGAAAAAGACCCATACCTCCCTGCTGAAGCTGGCGATTCCGCTGTGTACCGCGTTAATGGCCGTACACTGCGTCGTCCCGCCGCATCCGGCCGCACTGTTCGTCGCCGATAAACTCGGCGCCGATATCGGTACCGTGATTGTCTACGGTTTGCTGGTCGGATTGATGGCCTCGCTGGTTGGCGGCCCACTGTTCCTGAAGCTTCTGGGCAACCGCCTACCGTTCAAAGCGGTTCCAGCCGAGTTCGCGAATCTGGAAGTTCGTCAAGAAGAGACGCTGCCATCGCTCGCCGCCACGCTATTGACCATTTTGCTGCCGATCGCTCTGATGCTGGTGAAAACCGTCGCTGAGCTGAATATGGCCAAAACCGGCACGCTGTATATGCTGCTGGAGTTTATCGGTAACCCGATTACCGCCATGTTTATCGCCGTCTTCGTGGCCTATTACGTCCTGGGCATCCGGCAGAATATGGGCATGGCCACACTGCTGACCCATACCGAAAAGGGCTTTGGCTCCATTGCTAATATCCTGCTGATTATTGGCGCAGGCGGCGCGTTCAACGCGATCCTGAAAACCAGCGGTCTGGCCGATTCACTGGCAGTTATTCTCTCCGGCATGCATATGCACCCGATTCTGCTGGCCTGGCTGGTGGCGTTGACTCTGCACGCCGCGGTGGGTTCTGCCACCGTCGCCATGATGGGAGCCACGGCCATCGTGGCGCCGATGCTGCCGCACTACCCTGGCATTAGTCCGGAAATCATCGCCATTGCCATTGGTTCCGGCGCAATTGGCTGCACGATCGTTACCGATTCCCTATTCTGGCTGGTGAAACAGTACTGCGGTGCGAGCCTGAGTGAGACGTTCAAATACTATACAACAGCCACATTTATCGCATCCTTACTTGCACTAGCCTGCACGTTCCTGCTTTCTTTCATCATCTGAGCGCAAAGAGACGTAATATGAAAAACGCTGACATGACCACTTTACTTGCCCGGTTTCCGCTACTGAAGGAACTGGTTGACCTGAAAGAAACCACCTGGTTTAACCCGGCAACCACTTCGCTTGCGGAAGGTTTGCCGTACGTTGGCCTGACGGCTGACGATGTTCAGGAGGCCCGTGCCCGGCTTGAGCGCTTTGCGCCGTATCTGGCGCAGGCATTCCCGGAAACCGCCGCCACCGGTGGGATTATTGAATCCGAACTGGTCGCTATCCCGGCAATGAAAGCACGCCTGGAGCAGGCGTTTGCCCAGCCGGTCAGTGGCGAGCTACTGCTGAAAAAGGACAGTCATCTGCCGATTTCCGGATCCATCAAGGCCCGCGGCGGTATTTACGAGGTGCTGACCCGCGCCGAAAAACTGGCGCTGGAAGCAGGGTTGCTTTCTACCGAAGATGACTATCGCAAGCTCCTGACCCCGGAATTTAAGCAGTTCTTTAGCCAGTACAGCATCGCCGTTGGTTCCACCGGCAACCTGGGGATGTCAATTGGCATCATGAGCGCATGTATCGGTTTTAACGTCACCGTACATATGTCTGCCGATGCCCGGGCATGGAAAAAAGCAAAGCTGCGCAGGCACGGCGTAACGGTGGTTGAATACGAACAGGATTACGGCGTCGCGGTCGAGCAGGGGCGCAAAGCCGCCGAAGCGGACCCCAACTGCTTCTTTATCGATGATGAGAACTCACGCACGCTGTTCCTCGGCTATGCTGTCGCAGGCGAGCGCCTGAAAGCGCAGTTTGCCCGCCAGGGGCGCGTGGTCGATGCCGATCATCCGCTGTTTGTCTATCTGCCGTGTGGCGTCGGCGGTGGCCCAGGCGGGGTTGCGTTTGGTCTGAAGCTGGCCTTCGGCGACCATGTACACTGTTTCTTCGCTGAACCCACGCACTCTCCTTGTATGTTGCTCGGCGTCCATACCGGCCTGCATGATGAAATTTCGGTCCAGGATCTGGGTATTGATAACCTCACTGCCGCCGACGGCCTGGCGGTGGGTCGGGCTTCCGGGTTTGTCGGCAGGGCCATGGAGCGCCTGCTGGATGGCTTCTATACCCTCAGCGACCAGACGATGTACGACATGCTAGGCTGGCTGGCGAAAGCTGAAAATATCCGCCTGGAGCCATCCGCGCTAGCCGGTATGGCCGGACCACAGCGCGTTTGCGCCAGCAAGACATATCAGCAGATGCACGGCTTCACGCCCCGCCAGATGGGCAACGCCACGCATCTGGTCTGGGCGACCGGCGGCGGCATGGTACCGGAAGAAGAGATGGTGCAGTACCTGGCGAAAGGGCGTTAATACCACGGGCTCAATGGCGGATGATAAGCCGTTGGGCCCTTTCCGCTATATCACATTCTGCAAAAATAACGCGATCTGCCGCAGGTGCGTGGCCGCAAACATGAGCGACAGCGAAAGGACGGCGACAGCAATGAAAAACTTGTCACGTATCGCCTGCGGCTGAACAAAATCATTCTCGTCCACATCCATCAGATTACGGCGCCGCGTATAGCCCCAGAGGATGATTGCCACTATCGCCAGTACGCCAATCGATAGCCAGAACAGCGTCCCTGCGCTATGCCAGTTATGTTTTATCGCCAACGCCATCAGCGCCGCGTAGCCCAGCAACGTGCGAAACCAGGCCAGCGATGTCCGTTCCGGCTGCAGCCCAGGATCGCTCTCCCGCCGTGCCCGGCGCTTATCCGCCATACAGAACCAAGCCCATCACCACCACCACCACAATCACCAGCAAAAGACTAATCACCAGCAGCGTTCTGGTGTAGGGCAGATCCTGCTTCAGGCGCATCGCTTTTTCGTTACTCAGCCAGCGCAGGTAGCCATAAATCGCCAGGCCGCCGGCAAACAGACACAGCAACAGCGCCAGCACTTCGCGAATCAGCGGCGTGGCAAAATCCGGCGCCAGCTGATCCAAGCCGACCCCGGCAGCAAGAAAACCTAATGCCGTGCGGATCCACGCCAGAAAAGTACGTTCATTGGCCAGCGAGAAGCGATAATCCGGCGCTTCGCCGACGCGAGAAATTTTCATCAGGGTTCCTTGTTCGTAGCGCGAGCAGGCTTCAGCATAGCGTAATTTGTGACGAACAGGGGAGCCGCGAAAGAACCGGCACCCGATGGATGCCGGTTGAGGGAGGGATTAATGCAGTTCCGGCCAATAGTCCTGGTTGGCCTCAATCAGGTCGTCGAGAATCGCTTTCGCCACGGATGCGCTCGGCACGGTTTTCGACAACGTAATCGCCTGCCACAGCTTGTGATAAGAGCGATGTTCCCAGGCATCCACCACCAGTTTCTCCACCGCCACCTGCTGGCTCATCATCCCTTTCTGGAAGTTCGGAATATCACCGACCGTCAGCGGCTCCGGCCCGTTGTGACCCACCAGGCATGGAATTTCCACCATCGCATCAGCATCAAAATTATGGATAGCGCCATTGTTCGGCACGATCAGCAGCATGCGCTCCTGGGTGTTGAAAGCAATGGCGGTCGCCAGATCCACAATGTACGAGGCGTGCTCATCGATCTCCAGATCCCCAGCAGAAGAGTTACCCGCGGCAATAATTGCCCGACAGGCGCTGAAGACATTTTTTTCGCGGTGATCCATGACCTCGTTAGCGCGGGTACGCGCCGGGTTGGAGTGCTCGACGACATAATCCGGGAACAGGTAATACTTCAGGTAGGTATTCGGCATGGTATCCGGATCCAGCGCCTGCACATCTTTTGCTTTGGCGAAGGTATCGTTCCAGCTGGCCTCGGTATGCGGATCGTTAGAAGGTGGCACATAACCATATTTCGCCACATGTTCGCGCAGTTTCGGCATCAGATCGTTACCCTGCAGATCTTCAATCGACGTCCACCAGCCGAAGTGGTTCAGCCCGTAGTAACGCACCCGCATCTGTTTACGATCTTTGAGGCCAACAATTTGCGCCATCCGCCCTTCAATGCCGATAGGCATATCGCAGATATTGAGGATTTTCGCATTCGGACGCAGGCGGCGCGTCGCTTCCGCGACGATTGCCGCCGGGTTGGAGTAGTTCAGCATCCAGGCATTCGGCGAATACTTTTCCATATAGTCCACCAGTTCCAGCACACCACCGATAGAACGCATGCCGTAGGCAATACCGCCAGGCCCGCAGGTTTCCTGGCCCAGTACGCCGTGGCGCAGCGGAATTTTTTCATCTTTTTCGCGCATCGGATATTTGCCAACGCGGATATGCGCCATAACAAAATCCACGTCGGTAAAGGCCGCCTGCGGGTCGGTGGTATAGCTGAACTCAATTTCCGGCACCTGCTCTTTAAGAATCACTTTACACGCTTCGGCGATGGTCTCCTGACGCGCGCCGTCGTTGTCATAAAATTTCAGTGCCCGCAGCGGGAAACGGTCCTGGTTTGCTAACAACATCAATACGATACCTGGAGTGAATGTACTACCGCCGCCTGCGATAACAACTGAGAATTTTTTCATGATACTGCCTCCGTCATGGTGGTTTGTTCGGTCTGTAGAGAATTTTTCATCAGGGATTCCAACTGGTCGCGAACCTGGGGAACATGCAGGCCGACGATGACCTGAATCCCGTTGCCGCGACGCACCACCCCGTGAGCGCCCAGCGCTTTAAAGACGTCGTCGCTTTGTGTTTTCGCCATATCAACCAGCGTGATGCGAAGTCGTGTGGCGCAGTTGTTGACGCATTCGATATTGTTCGCGCCACCCAGCGCCTGCAGAAAGCCAGCGGCCTGGCCGGATTTGGACATCGCGGCTCCCGCCGCACTTGTCTTGCCACGCGCGGCCTGGTAATCCGCCTTGCTGTAGAGTTTGATTTCACTCTCTTCACGGCCCGGAGTTTTCAGATTCAGGCGCAGGATCAGGGCGCGGAAGATAACGAAGTAGATAGCGGTAAAGCACACCCCGATACCTATCTGGATGAACATCATCGAGGCATGGTTGTGGAACATGGGGATCCAGTTTTGCGGCAGGAACTGGTCAAGCAGACCGCCGCCAAAATTACCGACGACCCCGCACATATACATCACCGTCGCCATTGTGGCCGCCAGTACTGCGTGCACGGCAAACAGCAGCGGCGAGATAAACAGGAAGGTGAATTCCAGGGGTTCGGTAATCCCCACCAGCATCGCGGTCAGCGTCGCCGGAATCAGCAACCCGGCCACTTTGACGCGATTTTCCGGCGCGGCGGTGAAATAGAGCGCCAGCGCAATCCCGACGGAACCAAAAACCTTGGAGTTGCCGTGCAGGGCAAAACCGCCTTCCGGGAACAGGGCTTTCAGCGGTTCTGTACTCTGGCTAAACTCCTGGAGATGCTGTGCCCAGTAGACCTGGATACCGCCTTCCACCACTGCCGGGCCAAAAATAAACGGTCCGTAGACAAAGTGATGCAGACCAGTGGGAATCAGAATGCGCTCAAGGAAAATATAGACCCAGACCCCCAGCGCCCCGGCAGAGCGTAAAAATGCCTGCAGCGATTCAATGCCCATCTGCACCTTTGGCCACCCCAGCAGCGTTAACCAGGCACAGGGGATCATCGCCAGGAAAGCAACGATAACGACAAATGAAGATCCCTGGAAAATACCGAGGAAAACCGGTAGCGGTTTATCAAAATAGCGATTATGCAGCGCGGTGACGAGCCCGGAAATCACGATCGCCCCGATGATACTGGTATCCAGCGTTTTAATGCCGGCAATCATCGTCAGGCCACTGCCGGCCGTGGGTTCGGCAGAAAAATCGACACCGAAAAAATGGCCCCAGGTCATCCCCATAGCGTTGATGAAGTAGTTCCACGTCAGGAAACTCACCAGTACGGCAAGGCAAGCTCGTCCCTGCGCCTGCTTCGCGAGGCCAATCGGTAAGCCGACGGCGAAAATCAGCGGCATGTTACGAAAGACCGTCCAGCCGCCTTCTTCAATAATGTGAACAATCTGAGCAAATAAGCTATCGGGTGCTGTGAGCGCTTCGCCGACAAACATCGGGTTACGCAGCATAATGGCAATACCCACCACGATCCCGGCGAAAGGAAACAGTAAAACCGGGGTAAACATGGCACCGCCAAAACGTTGTATTTGACTGAGCATTTTAAAATCCTCATTTAACAACAAGTAGGGTAAGAGGCCTTATTTGTCTTGAGTATCGGCCTAAAGCGAGAATAGGAATTTACCCGCCCGACAACATGCTATGGCGTTGCGATTCGTGATCGCATTCATGGTTTTAATTTCCACAATGTTGTCTACTTTTTGAGTTAAAAATAGACATCATGAATTGCGCTGATTAAAACAGCAGAATGAACAAATCATATCTTTATGTATTTAAAGACATTATTAACAATACACATTGTTAAACTTCCCTTTTGAAAAGTGGAACAGAGGTCTACTGGTGATCTATAAATCCATCGCAGACAGATTGCGCCTTCGGTTAAATTCCTCCGATTTCAATATCGGCAGCCCGCTGCCGGGAGAGAAAAAACTGGCGGAAGAGTTCGGCGTGGCGCGGATGACAATCCGCAAAGCTATCGAACTGCTGATTAGCTGGGGACTGGTCGTTCGCCGCCACGGATCCGGTACCTTTGTCGCCCGCAAAGATGTGCATCACGAGACCACTAACCTCACCGGTCTGGCGGAAGTGTTACGCAAGCAGGGTAAAGAGGTGGTAAGCGAGGTGCTGATATTCGAAGTCATGCCGGCGCCGCCGGCAATTGCCAGCCAGCTACGAATACAAATCAATGAACGGATCTACTTCTCGCGCCGGGTACGTTACGTGGACGGCAAACCCCTGATGCTGGAAGACAGCTATATGCCGGTCAAACTGTTCCGTAACCTGTCGCTGGTGCATCTGGAAGGGTCAAAATTCGATTACATTGAGAAAGAGTGCGGGATAACCATTAGCGGCAACTATGAAAGCCTGACGCCGGTGCTGGCGGACAAGCAGCTGGCCCGGTCAATGAATGTCCCGGAACAGACGCCGCTGCTGCGGATTACCTCGCTTTCCTACAGCGACAGCGGTGAGTTTCTGAACTATTCGGTGATGTTCCGCAACGCCAGTGAATACCAGGTGGACTACCATCTGCGGCGCGTCCACCTGGAGACGCCGTTAACTCATCCCCCAGAACAACACGGCCAGTAGCTGCGGCGTAATGATGCGCAAAAACATCACCAGCGGATAGACCGTGGCATACGAGAGCGCCGCGGCTCCGCTGGTGGCATGCAGGTTGTTGGCGAACGCCAGCGCCGGTGGATCGGTCATCGATCCGGCCAGCATGCCGCACAGGGTCAGGTAGTTCATCTTCATCAGCAGCCGGGCCAGAATGCCCACCGTTAGCAGCGGAATTGCGGTAATAAAAATGCCGTAGGCTATCCAGCTCAGCCCGTCGCCTGCGGTCAGCGTGACGACAAAATCACCGCCGGACTTCAGCCCGACGACCGCCAGAAAGAGCACAATCCCCAGCTCACGGAGCGCGAGGTTGGCGCTCGGCGGCATAAACCAGTAGAGCTTCCCGATACTGCCGATTCGCCCGAGGATCAGCGCCATAATCAGGGGTCCACCGGCAAGCCCCAGCTTCAACGCCACCGGGAAGCCGGGAACAAACAGCGGAACAGACCCCAGTAAAACCCCGAGGCCAATGCCGATAAACACCGGCAGCATCTGAACCTGCTGCAATTTTTGCTGTGCGTTACCCAGCTCAGCGGCCACCGCATCAATGGCTTCCGGGCGGCCAACCAGGTTAAGAATATCACCGAACTGCAGGCTGGCATGGCTGCTGGCTACCAGCTCAACCCCGGCGCGATTAAGCCGCGAAATCACCACGTCATAGCGTTGTTTAAAATGCAGGTCGCGGATCCGCTTACCTAATACCTTCTCATTGGTGACCACCACCCGCTCAACTTTCAAATCCGTGCCGCGGGTTGAAAGCGAGGTGGAAACTTCCTTGCCGATAACCAGCTGCGCGTTATGCAAATCCTCCGGGCGCCCGACCAGGTGCAGGAGGTCGCCGGTTTGAATTAAGGTCCCCGGAGCCGGCACCATCAGCAGCTCGTCACGTTTAAGACGGGAGCAAATCAGCTTATCGCTGTTGAGCATCGGCACGTCCTGAATCGCCATGTTGTTCAGGTTCGGGTTTTCAACCCGGACGTTAATCGTTTGCAGAACCGCGTGTCCGTTTCCGCTGCTCTCATCAAACTGCTGAGCCTCTTTTTCGACGTTAACGCGAAAGAACAGACGCACCAGCCACATAGTCAGCAAAATGCCGCAAATACCAAACGGATAGGCCATGGCATAGCTCATCCCCATCTGATCAACAACGTCAAACGGTACGCCCAGATCGCGCAGAATTTGCTGCCCGGCCCCCAGCGCTGGCGTATTAGTGACTGCACCAGAGAAAATACCGAGCACCACCGGCAGCGGGATATCAAAGAGCTTATGCAGCACTGCGGTCACCAGCCCCCCAAGGATGACAATCAGGATGGCAAAGAGATTGAGCCGTAGCCCGGAGACGCGCAGAGAGGCGAAGAAACCCGGCCCCACCTGGATGCCGATGGTATACACGAAGAGAATCAGGCCAAATTCCTGAATGAAGTGCAGCATCGGGCTGCTAAGAGCGATACCCGCCTGGTCCACAAAGTGGCCAACGATAATGCCGCCAAACAGTACGCCGCCAATGCCAAACCCGACGCCGCGAATTTTGACATTACCGATCCACAATCCGACTACCGCCACCAGCGCCAGAACGCTGACGGTCAATGCTATATCACTCATCGTCTGTTCCCTGTGAATAACATTATCAATATCATGGATTATGGCTTAAGCCTCCGGGCCTGTATGCAGCCTGGCGCACAATAATCGGCGGGTTATCTGAACGGCGTAGATCGGCGAGAAACGGCGGTCGGCCCTTTATAACGGCCAAAAAAAAGCCCCGAGGATCGGGGCGTTATCTGTCGTGTCGACTTAGCTGTCGAGCGCCGGACGCTCGCTAATCGCGATACGCTGCGGGATAACCACTTCCGGCTCGTTACGGGTTAAATCAATGTGCAGCAACCCGTTATTGAAGGTAGCGCCGGAGACTTCCATATTTTCAGCCAGGGTAAAGCTCAGGCTAAAGGCCTGACTGACTAACCCCTGGTGCAGCCATTTCGTCTCTTTGTCAGCCTGCTGCGGCGTACCTTTCACGCTCAGGCGCGTCCCTTCCAGCTGAATATCCAGATCTTCCTGACGGAAACCGGCCAGCGCAAGGGTAATGCGATAGTGGTTATCGTCGCTTTTTTCAATGTTATACGGCGGGAAGCTCTGGCTTTCGCTGGTGGTTTGCAGTGCATTGGCCAGTTTGTCAAAACCGATCCATTGACGCAGCAGTGGAGATAAATCGTAGTTACGCATAATGTATTTCTCCTTCTATGAAGCGAGTTAATCTCTGCAAATCCTGTGGATTCGCATTTGCCCCCTGACGGCGAGCAAGTTTGCAAATGGGCCGCACGGCGACCCGGATAAAATTAGTTAATTTCGATACGGCGCGGTTTGTCTGCTTCCGGAATCACGCGTTCCAGATCGATATACAGCAGGCCGTTGACCAGGTTTGCACCGCGGATATGGATATTTTCCGCCAACTGGAATTTGCGCTCAAAGTTACGTTCCGCAATGCCCTGATAGAGATAGGTACGTTCTTTCTGCTCAGTTGCATGGGCGCCTTTGACGACCAGCAAATTATCCTGCGCGGTGATCTCCAGTTCGCTCTCGGCAAAACCGGCCACGGCAATAGCGATGCGGTAATGATTTTCATCTACCAGCTCGACGTTATACGGAGGGTAGCCACCATTACTCTGGCTCTGATTGTTTTCTAACAGATTAAAAAGGCGGTCAAAACCAATAGCAGAACGATACAGCGGAGAAAGATCGAAATTACGCATAATAAAAAGCTCCTGAAATCAGCGAGAATTTATGACCTTCCATCATGGACAGGTCGTTATTACCCGGAATACCCCGCAGGCGTATCCTCATCGGGTCACATTTTTAAAATGTGGCTCATTTCGCCGTTTTCAAGCGCGAAAACCATTTTTTTTTGCAGTTTCCTGCTGATTGCTTAGACTGGGTAGAAAGCACAAAAGGCAAAATGCGATGCCTGCCACAGTGCGGTGCAATAACGCTAGGTATTCATGGAATGGCTCGATATAACCGATATGAAGGTTATCTCAATGCCCGCAACGACGATGGAAAAATGATGAAAAGCGGTCTGTTAAAGCTGGTCCTGTTCAGCGGGATGGTTGGTTTGAGCGGTTGCTCCAGCGTGATGTCACATACCGGCGGAAAGGAAGGAACCTATCCGGGAACTCGCGCCAGCGCGCAAATGCTGAGTAACAGTGATGCCAACTGGGGAACAAAATCCCTGGTCGCACTCGATATGCCCTTCACGGCGGTGATGGACACGCTGTTGCTGCCGTGGGATATGTTCCGTACCGACAGCTCGATAAAATCGCGCGTCGAGAAAAGTGAGAAAAACTCGCTGGCAACCAACGCCGTGATTCCACCGGCGGCGATGCCAGCGCCTTAATTTACAACCCGACGTCGGTTATCCACAACTGGCGATAGCCATTCACATCTTGCATCCAGGCAAGGTGGTTGCCGTCCGGAGAAAACACCACAGCATCCGCTGAAGGTGGGTTTTCATGATCGGCAGTCAAAAATGTAATTTCACCGCTCCGGGCATGACAGATAGCTATGCGGTTATCCAGCACAAATCCCAGCCACTCCCCTGACGGGTGCCAGTTAAATGCCGATTGAATGTCATTAACATTGTGGGTTAGCTGCCGCAGATCGCGCCCCTGAGAAGAAATCAGCCATAGCTGCACCACTCCCGCCTCGTCGCGCATCAGGAAGGCAATCTGCGTTGCCTGCGGGTTGGCCCGCACCCAGTGCCGCGGCGTATTGACCAGCCCCGGATAGCGTCGATGGTGAGTAAACGTTAAACGTCGCTGCATCACGCCGGCTGGCGGTGCTGGCATCGTGGTCTCCGTACCGGCCAGCGGCGCATCGCCCTGTTGCTTCCAGCCCTGCTCACTCTCCGGTAGCGTCACAATAAACAGCTCAGGGATTCTGGCGCCATTGAGCGACAGCGTATCACCGATAAATGCCAGCGCATGGTTCCCCACCCAGCCTTCTTCATATGCGCGGTTTATCTCATCGCTGCCCGGCACCAGCGTCGGCGTTGTCCGGCTGACCAGAACGCTCCAGTGACTGCCGCCATATTCACGCGGATGCTGCCCCTGCGGCGTGACCGGGCCATAAGGAGCTGCGACGCCAACGTTTCGCAAATCAAGGGAGGCCGAGCGTTGGTGCAGGACATGATCGTTATAGGTAAAGCTGACAAACTGCCCGTTTGGGCTATAGACATGGACATGGCTGCCACCGCGCAGCGCGCCCGGCGTATACGGTGCGGTGATATCCATCGCATCAAGGGTGTGCGACACGCCTTGATACGTCACGACACCGCGACGATGGTGGAAATCATACTGCCAGTTTTCATCCGGGTGTTCCGGACCGTGTATAAAGACGTATTTATCCATCGCAGGATGAACGGTCACCACCCCCACGTGAGCCCCGTGTTCCGCTGTATAGAGGATTTCGACGACCCCGGTTTGCACATTGACCCGCTCAATCGTCTTCCCGCTAAAGGAGGCACCCGACGGACGAACGTCAAAAGCCAGCCACTGGCTATCCGCAGTCCAGGTTCGCGTATTGGTTAGCTGATGATGGCGGGGAGCAAAGGTGACTTGTTTCATAGAGATACCCTGATGCACAACGTTCACATCAGGGTATAGCATCGGAGAGAATTAGCCTACACGTTTAACATCGTCCTCCTCCAGGATACCGGAGTGCGCGCCCGGCAATGTGAAATGGCGTCGGATTTGAGTATAGCGGGCATCCAGCGTGACTTTTCGAGGCCGATACGGATTCATCAAAATAAGAAGGAAGCTTATCGATTTACAACAATGAAGGGGGAGACTTATGTACGCACCGGTATGCGACGAGGTAAAACATGGCCTAAGTGGTTTATTGTTTTGCATCATCAAGGAAGATTCAGGCCCGAGAACGCCGGGCCTGAAGATCGGGTCAGGATAAAACGTACTTCTCAATCGCCCAGGCCACACCATCTTCAAGGTTCGATTTGGTGATGAAACTGGCGGCTTCCTTCACGGTCGGAATCGCGTTATCCATCGCCACACCAACGCCGGCAAACTCAATCATCGCAATGTCGTTTTCCTGATCGCCAATCGCCATGATCTCTTCCTGCTTGATATTCAGCGCATCGGCCAGGGACTTCACGCCAGTCCCTTTATTAACGCGTTTATCGAGGATCTCAAGGAAGTACGGCGCACTTTTCAGCACGGTATACTTCTCTTTGACTTCCGCCGGAATACGGGCGATAGCCTGGTCAAGGATTGCCGGCTCATCGATCATCATCACCTTCAGTAGCTGGATATTCGGGTCCATATTTTCTGCTTCACAGAAGACCAGCGGAATCGTCGCCACGTAGGATTCATGCACCGTGTAGTAGCTCACATCGCGGTTAGCGGTATACAGCGTGTGGCGATCGAGAGCATGGAAGTGAGAACCGACGTCGCGGGAAAGTTGTTCGAGATAGCGGTAGTCATCATAGCTCAGCGCGGTTTGCGCCACGGTGCTGCCGTCGCTTGCTTTCTGGACTAAGGCGCCGTTGTAGGTGATGCAGTAATCTCCCGACTGCTCCATGTGCAGCTCTTTCAGATAGCTGTGCACACCGGCATACGGCCGGCCGGTGGTGAGCACGACGTTGACGCCACGCGCACGCGCCGCGGCAATCGCGGTTTTAACCGCAGGAGAGATCGTATGGTCCGGCAGCAGCAGCGTACCGTCCATATCAATTGCAATCAGTTTAATAGCCATGAGATCCCCTGATAAGATGAGTCCTTGGCCATGCTAACGCGATTCCGCTCAAAAAACAGCAACAGAAGAAGGGGAAAACGAGGACAGGATCGAAACGAGGAATTCCTCTTTTACGCTTGAGGAACTCCCGGAGAGTGGTGCCAGGCCCCCCTATCCGGGCAATCTATTCCGCATCCCCGGCCAACATCGCGTCACCGGGGATCAGCAGAGGAGATTAGATATCGATGTTCGCCGCTTTCAGGGCGTTTTCTTCGATAAAGGCGCGGCGCGGTTCTACGGCATCGCCCATCAGGGTGGTGAACAACTGATCGGCAGCAATCGCATCTTTCACGGTCACGCGCAGCATACGACGGCTATCCGGATCCATGGTGGTTTCCCACAACTGATCCGGGTTCATCTCGCCCAACCCTTTATAGCGCTGGATAGACAGACCACGACGGGATTCTTTCACCAACCAGTCCAGCGCCTGCTCGAAACTGGCCACCGGCTGACGGCGTTCGCCACGTTCGATAAACGCGTCGTCTTCGATAAGCCCACGCAATTTCTCACCCAGCGTGCAAATACGACGATACTCGCCGCCGGTGACAAACTCGTGATCCAGCGGATAGTCAGTGTCCACGCCGTGGGTACGCACGCGGATAACCGGTTCGAACAGATGCAGCTCGGTATTTTCGTGAACATCAAATTTCCACAGGCTGCCGTGCTGCTCTTTCTCATTGAGATCGGTCACCAGCGCATTCACCCAGCGGGTTACGGCCTGCTCATCAGACAGATCGGCTTCGTTCAACGTCGGCTGGTAAATCAGCTCTTTCAGCAGCGCTTTCGGGAAGCGACGTTCCATGCGAACAATCATTTTCTGCGTCGCATTGAACTCAGCAACCAGTTTCTCTAACGCTTCACCCGCCAGGGCCGGAGCACTGGCGTTGGTGTGCAGAGTTGCGCCATCAAGGGCGATAGAGATCTGGTATTGATCCATCGCTTCATCGTCTTTAATGTACTGTTCTTGCTTGCCTTTCTTCACTTTGTAGAGCGGCGGCTGTGCAATGTAGACATGGCCACGTTCAACAATTTCTGGCATCTGACGGTAGAAGAAGGTCAACAGCAGGGTACGAATGTGCGAGCCATCGACATCAGCATCGGTCATGATGATGATGCTGTGATAACGCAGTTTATCCGGGTTGTACTCGTCGCGCCCGATGCCGCAACCAAGCGCGGTAATCAGCGTCGCCACTTCCTGAGAAGAGAGCATTTTGTCGAAGCGGGCTTTCTCAACGTTAAGGATTTTCCCCTTCAACGGCAGGATTGCCTGGTTCTTACGGTTACGGCCCTGTTTCGCAGAACCGCCCGCGGAGTCCCCTTCCACGAGGTACAGTTCGGAGAGCGCCGGGTCGCGTTCCTGGCAGTCTGCCAGTTTGCCCGGCAGGCCAGCCAGGTCCAGCGCGCCTTTACGGCGGGTCATTTCACGTGCACGACGCGCGGCTTCACGCGCGCGGGCTGCATCAATAATTTTGCCGACCACAATTTTGGCGTCAGACGGGTTTTCCAGCAGATATTCATTCAGCAGTTCGTTCATCTGCTGCTCTACCGCCGTTTTCACCTCGGAGGAGACCAGTTTGTCTTTGGTCTGTGAGGAGAACTTCGGATCCGGCACCTTCACGGAAACCACGGCAATCAGGCCTTCACGCGCATCGTCACCGGTGGCGCTGACCTTCGCTTTTTTGCTGTAGCCTTCTTTATCCATGTAGGCATTCAGGGTACGGGTCATTGCCGCACGAAAGCCCGCCAGGTGGGTACCGCCGTCGCGCTGTGGAATGTTGTTGGTAAAGCAGTAGATGTTCTCCTGGAAACCATCGTTCCACTGCAGTGCGACTTCCACGCCAATACCGTCTTTTTCGGTGGAGAAATAGAAGATATTCGGGTGGATCGGCGTTTTGTTCTTGTTGAGATACTCAACGAACGCCTTGATGCCGCCTTCATAGTGGAAATGGTCTTCTTTGCCGTCACGCTTGTCGCGTAGGCGGATAGACACCCCTGAGTTCAGGAATGACAGCTCACGCAGGCGTTTTGCCAGGATTTCATATTCGAATTCGATGACGTTAGTGAAGGTTTCATAGCTCGGCCAGAAACGCACCATGGTACCGGTTTTTTCGGTATCGCCGGTTACGGCCAGCGGCGCCTGCGGTACGCCATGGGCGTAAACCTGGCGGTGAATCTTGTTGTCGCGCTGAATCACCAGCTCCAGTTTCTGTGACAGGGCGTTAACGACGGAGACGCCCACACCGTGCAGACCACCGGAGACTTTATAGGAGTTATCATCAAATTTACCGCCTGCGTGCAACACGGTCATGATGACTTCCGCTGCCGACACACCCTCTTCCGGGTGAATACCGGTCGGAATACCGCGGCCATCGTCCTGTACGGAGACAGAGTTATCGCTATGGATAGTGACAACGATGTCTTTACAGTAACCTGCGAGCGCTTCGTCGATAGCGTTATCCACAACCTCGAATACCATGTGGTGCAGACCGGTGCCGTCATCCGTGTCGCCGATATACATACCCGGGCGCTTACGCACCGCATCCAGCCCTTTCAGGACTTTGATACTGGAGGAGTCATAAGAATTCGACATCAACGTTTCTCGCTCATTTAAACTTAGGTTAATCCGTTATTTTACCCTTTTCCACGGTGAACATCTTCGAATTTTTGTCCGACATGTCCATTACGTGCTCAGCGCTGATTGCGCTGACGAAAACCTGCGACTGTGTGGCTTTTAAGCGGCTGGCAAGCAGCCCGCGCCGCGCGTCATCAAGTTCCGAGGCAAAATCATCTATCAGATACAGACAGCGTCTCCCGCTTTCGCGGGTTAAAAACTCCCCTTGCGCCAGTCGTAGCGCGCACATCAGGAGTTTAAGCTGCCCACGTGACAAAGTATCTTCGACCGGCGCACCATCGGCACGAATGCGGAAATCCGCTTTGTGCGGGCCGTGGGCGGTATAGGTCAGCATGCGGTCACGCTCGAAGTTTCTCTCCAGCACTTCGGAATAATCCGTTTCTTTCTCCCAGCCGCGCTGGAAGGAGAAGGTCAGAGAGAATTCAGGTAAAAACTGTTTACAGGTATCCGCCATGTCTTCGACGATAGCGGCGCTATATTCGGCACGCCAGCGGCTGATTTGTTCCGCCAGCGGAATCAGTTCCAGATCCCAGGGACGTATCTGAGCATAGCGGCTGACCTGGCGCAGCGCGGCATTACGCTGCTTCAACAAACGCTTCAGATTGCTCCAGGCGGTAAAGAATCCGGCTTCATTGTGAAAGCATCCCCAGTCGAGGAACGCTCTTCGGTATTTGGGGCCGCCGTTGAGTAATGTAAACCCCTCCGGCGTAATCAGCTGCATCGGCATCAGGTGCGCCAGCTCCGCCACTTTGTGGCCATCGGTACCGTCAATACGGACCTTGCTGTCACCCTGCTTATCTTTGGTCAGGCCGATGGAGGTTTCACGCTCTTCGCCCTGCAGACGCCCGTGCAGCACAAACGACTCCTGCTCGTGGCGAATCACCCGGCCAATTTGCAGGCTGCGAAACGCCCGACCGTGGCCGAGCGTATAGATGGCCTCGAGCACGCTGGTTTTGCCGCTGCCGTTGGCGCCAACCAGGAAATTAAAGCCGGGAGATAAGGCGAGATCCGCATCTTCAATGTTGCGGAAGTCTTTGATCAGAAGGCGCGTTAGTGACATATCCGGATTTCTTCAGGCCAGGGCGTAATCGGCGCAGCCAGTTTCAACGCGGACTGCGCGCAGACCCTGGAGCGTACACGAAGTACGTGACAGGGGCGAGCACAGCCCAGGTTGAAAATGGCAAGTAAGATAGCCCGATATTCTCTACAGCCTCATCGGCATCACGACATAGGCTGCGCTTTGTGACGCCGCATCCTCAATCTGCACGCTCGACACCGAATCGGTCAGCAAAATACGCACATTTTCGCACTTCAGCGCATTAAGCACATCCAGCACATAGCTGACATTAAAGCCGATTTCCATCTCGCTGCCGGAGTAAGAAACGTCGAGAATCTCTTCTGCTTCTTCCTGTTCCGGGTTATTGGCGGTGATTTTCAGCTGATTTTCGCTGACATAGAGACGCACGCCGCGGAATTTTTCGTTCGACAGGATCGCCGCGCGGGCAAAAGCCTGCTTAAGAATATCGCAGCCGGCGTCCAGATGTTTATCGGGATTCTTCGGCAATACCCGGCGATAATCAGGGAAACGACCGTCAACCAGCTTCGATGTGAAGATAAAATCACCGACGTGGGCGCGAATATTGTTGCTGCCAATCTGCACGCGCAGTGGCGTATCGCCGCCATCAAGCATGCGCATCAGCTCAATCACCCCTTTACGCGGCACGATCACCGAATGATTCGGCAACGATTCACCCAGCGGCATTGAACAGACCGCCAGACGGTGTCCGTCGGTGGCAACGGTACGCAGTTCGTCACCTTCGGTTTCAAACAGCATACCGTTTAAGTAATAACGCACATCCTGATGGGCCATCGAAAACTGCGTGGCTTCAATCAGGCGCTTCATGGTCGCCTGCGGCAGGGTAAATTCGACTTCACTCTGCCAGTCATCAAGATTCGGGAAATCGGCAGCGGGCAGAGTCGACAGCGAAAAGCGGCTGCGCCCGGAGCGCACCAGCATCCGATCGCCTTCCAGCTGAACGGCAATCTCCGCGCCTTCGGGCAGGCCGCGGCAGATATCAAAGAATTTTCGCGCCGGAACGGTCGTTGCACCCACCTCATGCGGTTGAATCAGCGCAACGCGCGCCACCATTTCCATTTCGAGGTCCGTACCGGTCAGCGACAGCGCGCCATCCGAGACCTGAAGCAGCAGGTTACCGAGAATGGGCAGCGTCGGACGACCCCCTAAGGGACCGCTCACCTGTTGCAGCGGTTTTAATAAATGTTCACGTTCTACGGTAAATTTCATAGCGTCACGAGGATAATGTTCTGATTAAATTGGAAAAGTCTTCTTTAATATCGTGGCTTTCTTCACGCAACTGCTCAATCTTACGACAGGCGTGTAGCACAGTGGTATGGTCACGACCGCCAAACGCATCGCCGATTTCCGGCAAACTGTGGTTGGTCAGCTCTTTCGCCAGCGCCATCGCCATCTGGCGTGGACGCGCCACTGAACGGGAGCGGCGTTTCGACAACAGGTCCGCTACCTTAATCTTGTAATATTCCGCCACCGTCTTCTGAATATTGTCGATGGTGACCAGTTTTTCCTGCAGCGCCAACAGATCGCGCAGCGCTTCGCGCACGAAATCGATGGTGATCGCCCGGCCGGTAAAGTTGGCATTGGCGATAACGCGGTTTAGCGCCCCTTCCAGCTCACGTACGTTAGAGCGTAGACGCTTGGCGATAAAGAACGCCACCTCTCCCGGCAGACGAATGTCGTTTTCGTCGGCTTTTTTCATCAGGATCGCCACGCGGGTTTCCAGCTCAGGCGGTTCGATCGCCACCGTCAGCCCCCAACCAAAGCGGGACTTCAGACGATCCTCAACACCATTGATCTCTTTCGGATAGCGATCCGAAGTGAGAATGATCTGCTGATTACCTTCCAGCAGAGCATTAAAGGTGTGGAAAAACTCTTCCTGAGAGCGCTCTTTATTGGCAAAGAACTGAATATCATCGATCAGCAGAGCGTCGACTGAGCGGTAGTAGCGTTTAAACTCTTCAATGGCATTATTCTGTAAGGCTTTAACCATATCCTGAACAAAACGCTCCGAGTGCATATAGACCACTTTGGCGTTGGGTTTGCGCGCAACAATGCCGTTACCGACTGCGTGCAACAGGTGGGTTTTACCCAGACCGGTACCACCATACAGGAATAAAGGGTTATATGCGCCGCCCGGGTTATCGGCAACCTGACGCGCCGCCGCACGAGCCAGCTGGTTAGATTTACCCTCAACAAAGTTGTCGAAGGTGTGCTTAACGTTAACGTTAGAGCGGTAGGTAGGCTCCGCCGGTGCCGGGACGTTATCCCAGCCGGGACGAACGATCGTTGGCGCGGCGCGCGCTGTCTGAACCTGCGCAGCCGGTGTGGCGGCCGCAACATGCGTATTTATCGCGCCACGTTGCGCCTGCACTGCCGGACGGGTCCCGACTTCAAAGCGCAGCTGTGGGGCATCAGCACCGCAAAAATCATTGAGGAGTCCATTGATATTATTGAGATATTTATCCCTTACCCAATCGAGCACAAAACGGTTTGGCGCATACAGTGCCAACGTGTTATCGCTCAATTCCGCCTGCAACGGGCGTATCCACATACTGAATTCTGTGGCTGGTAACTCATCCTGCAATCGGGCAAGACACTGCTGCCAAAGCGAAAGTGACACGGCGGACTCCACTCGAACATAAAATCGATATAAAGAAAAAAAGAAACAATCGTGATTGTTGGCACACGTCGACAAGACCCTGCATTGGCCGAAAAGCCCCTGCACAAAAGGGGTGACGTGCGAACCGCTATCTGCGGTATTTATCCGATGCGGATCGGTGGATCGCGATCGGGACCGGGGATCATAGCCTAAACTGAGAAAGAGATCTTGTGTTTCTCAACAGATTCTTCCCGATTTATCCACAGGAAGGATCGAAGCCGGGTAAGTGTAATCGATCCGGAGAGGAGTGAGGCACGATTTCGCCCACATATTGGAAAATTTAATGAGATCTGCTGGTTTAGGGCCTAAACGATCTAACAAAGATCCTTTGCGATCCTTGCGCTTTACCCGTCAGGCCGTATAATCCCCCACCCGGCGCGTAATGCCCGTTTTCCGTTGTCTGTCGCAGGTCATTTTTTGTGCGACAAGATGCGAGAAATAAGGAAAGAGAATTGACTCCGGAGTGTACAATTATTACAATCCGGCCTCTTTAATCACCATCGCTGTAGCGTAAGTCGTTCGAAGTTCGTTCGGGTCTACGCAAAAGTCAGTGAAATTATTCAAGTTTAGGTAGAAACCGCCATGAAACGCACTTTTCAACCGTCTGTACTGAAGCGCAACCGTTCTCACGGCTTCCGTGCACGTATGGCTACTAAAAATGGTCGTCAGGTTCTGGCACGTCGTCGTGCTAAAAGCCGTGCTCGTCTGACCGTTTCCAAGTAATAAAGCTAACCCTGCGTGGTTAAGCTCGCATTTCCCAGGGAGTTACGTTTGTTAACTCCCAGTCATTTCACTTTCGTCTTCCAGCAGCCACAACGGGCTGGCACGCCGCAAATCACCATCCTCGGCCGCCTGAATTCGCTGGGGCATCCCCGCATCGGTCTTACCGTCGCCAAGAAAAACGTCAAACGCGCACATGAACGCAATCGGATTAAACGTCTGACGCGTGAAAGTTTTCGTTTGCGTCAACATGAACTCCCGCCAATGGATTTCGTGGTGGTGGCAAAGAAAGGGGTTGCTGACCTCGATAACCGTGCTCTCTCGGAAGCGTTGGAAAAATTATGGCGCCGCCATTGTCGCCTGGCTCCCGGGTCCTGATAGGCCTTATTCGGGTCTATCAGCGCCTGATTAGTCCGCTACTCGGGCCGCATTGTCGTTTCACGCCAACCTGTTCAAGCTATGGAATTGAGGCATTGCGCAGGTTTGGAATGATAAAAGGCAGTTGGTTGACAGTGAAACGCGTATTAAAATGCCACCCTTTACACCCTGGTGGTGACGATCCCGTCCCGCCTGGACCATTTGATACCAGAGAACACTAACGATGGATTCGCAACGCAATCTTCTTATCATCGCTTTGTTGTTCGTGTCTTTCATGATCTGGCAAGCCTGGGAGCAGGATAACAATCCTCAGGCTCAGCAACAGACCACGCAGACAACGACCACAGCAGCGGGTAGCGCCGCCGACCAGGGCGTACCGGCCAGTGGCCAGGGGAAACTGATTACGGTAAAAACCGATGTGCTTGAGCTGACCATCAACACCCGCGGTGGTGATGTGGAGCAAGCGCTGCTTCCGGCCTATCCGAAAGCACTGAAGTCGGCTGAACCGTTCCAGTTACTGGAAACCACGCCACAGTTTATTTATCAGGCTCAAAGCGGCTTAACCGGTCGTGATGGCCCGGATAACCCGGCTAATGGAGCCCGCCCGCTGTATAACGTCGATAAAGATGCGTTTGTGCTGGCGGAAGGCCAGAACGAAATCGTCATTCCGCTGACGTATACCGATAAAGCAGGCAACATCTTCACCAAAACCTTCACGCTGAAACGTGGTGATTATGCGGTGAACGTGGGTTATAACGTGCAGAACGTTGGCGAAAAACCGCTGGAGATTTCTACCTTCGGTCAGTTGAAACAGACGGCCAACCTGCCAACCAGCCGCGATACCCAAACCGGTGGCCTGTCTACGATGCACACTTTCCGTGGCGCCGCGTATTCAACGTCTGAGTCGAAATACGAAAAATACAAATTCGATACCATCGCCGAGAACGAAAACCTGAACGTCAGCACCAAAGACGGTTGGGTGGCGATGCTGCAGCAGTATTTCACCACCGCATGGGTTCCGCATAACAACGGCACCAACAGCTTCTACACCGCCAACCTCGGCAACGGCGTTGTCGCCATCGGCTACAAATCGCAGCCGGTACTGGTACAACCGGGTCAAACCGACAAGCTGGAAAGCGTGCTGTGGGTCGGCCCGGCTATTCAGGACAAAATGGCGGCCGTCGCGCCACACCTGGATCTGACCGTCGACTACGGCTGGCTGTGGTTCATCTCCCAACCGCTGTTTAAGCTGCTGAAATTCATCCACAGCTTCCTCGGTAACTGGGGCTTCTCAATTATCGTCATCACCTTCATCGTTCGTGGCATCATGTACCCGCTGACCAAAGCGCAGTACACCTCGATGGCGAAGATGCGCATGCTGCAGCCGAAAATTCAGGCCATGCGTGAGCGTCTGGGCGATGACAAACAGCGTCAAAGCCAGGAGATGATGGCCCTGTATAAAGCAGAAAAGGTCAACCCGCTGGGTGGCTGCTTCCCGCTGATTATTCAAATGCCAATCTTCCTTGCGCTGTACTACATGCTGAGCGCCTCGGTTGAACTGCGTCATGCGCCGTTTATCCTGTGGATCCATGACCTGTCAGCGCAAGACCCGTACTACATTCTGCCAATCATCATGGGCGCGACGATGTTCTTCATTCAGAAGATGTCGCCAACGACCGTGACCGACCCGATGCAGCAGAAGATCATGACCTTTATGCCGGTCATCTTTACGGTGTTCTTCCTGTGGTTCCCGTCAGGTCTGGTGGTTTATTACATCGTCAGCAACCTGGTGACCATTATTCAGCAGCAGCTGATTTACCGTGGTCTCGAGAAGCGTGGTCTGCATAGCCGCGAGAAGAAAAAGAGCTGATACTCTGCTTAAACCGCAGTAGAATCAATGCCAGAGAAGGCGGTCAATAGACCGCCTTTTTTACATTTACATAGAGAGTCATCATGAGCCATAACGACACTATCGTCGCCCAGGCAACCCCACCGGGACGCGGTGGTGTGGGCATCCTGCGCATCTCCGGTCTCAAAGCACGCGACGTCGCGCAAGCGGTTCTCGGCAAACT
>NZ_JBCNNS010000070.1:0-24122 GCF_039594335.1 Raoultella sp. | reverse complement strand
GATGCGCGGGCCGGTTATTTCGGTATCAGCCAGCACACCACCCGCGCGGAGCTGCAGCGGGCAGTGTTTGAAGGGCTGGCTTACGCGATTGTCGACTCGCTGCAGGGCTATCCGCAGGGCGACGAACTGTATCTGACCGGCGGCGGCGCCGCCTCGGCAACCTGGCTGCAAATCATTGCCGACTGTACCGGCCGCACGGTGGTCTCCAGCGCGTTTAATGAACTCAGCGCCCGCGGGGCGGCGATTCTGGCGGCCCGTAGCGTTGGTGCGCTGGCGCACTATCCAACGCTGGAGCAGACCCGCTATCAGCCCGATCCGCAGGCTCATACCCGTTACGCGGCCCTGTACCCGGTTTACCGGCTACTGCGCGAGCAGATGCTGCCCGTCTGGCAGGCCCGACAGGATGCACTTCACCGTCTTTCTCAGGAACAACATTCATGAAAATCGTTTTTACCGCCGAACATTCCGGCGATCTCGCCCCTTTTCAGCAACTCGGCGAGCTGCTGGTAGAAGGGTGGGCGTTGGGCAAACCGAAACTGAGCGCTGGACAACTGATTGAGCTGGCCCACGATGCCGAGGTGCTGGTGACCAGCTATGACGATGTGACGGAAGAGGTGATCGCCGCCTGCCCACGTCTGCAGGTCATCGCCTGTACCCGCGCCAATCCGGTGAACATCGATACCAAAGCCGCCCAGGTTCGCGGCATCCGTGTGCTCTATACACCGGGGCGCAATGCGGACGCTGCGGCAGAGCTGACCATCGGGCTGATGTTGAGCCTGGCGCGGCATATTCCGCAGTCTCATGCGGCGCTGAAACGCGGCGAATTCACTAACGCCGAGAACGCTGCCCAGGCCACCCAGAGCGGGCTGCGTCGCGATGTGGTGTGGGACGTGAGCCCGGAGAGTCCCTATGAAGTGTTTAAAGGCAGCGAGCTGCGCAATAAAACCCTGGGACTGATGGGTTATGGTAATATCGGTCGCCGTGTGGCGCGTATTGCGCGGGCCTTTGGTATGGTGGTGCTGGTGGTGGATCCGTTTGTCGCCGCCGAGGATATCAACGAGCCGGGGCTACAGAAAACGACGCTTGAGGGGCTGTTCCGTGACGCGGACATCGTCAGTCTGCATCTGAGCAGCGGCCCGCACAGCGATGGTCTGGTGAACGCGCCGCTGTTGAATAGCATGAAGCCCGGCGCGCTGCTGATTAACACTTCGCGCGCCGCGGTAGTAGATGAAGAGGCGTTAATTGACGCGCTGCGCCACGGTCCGCTCGGCGGCGCGGCACTGGATGTTTATCACCGCGAACCGCTGTGGCGCGACCACCCGTTTATCACCGAGTTTGATAACGTGATCCTCACCCCGCATATCGCCGGGGCGACGCGAGAGAGCATCGCTAAACACACGGCGATGATTGCCGCTGACCTTCAGCGTTATATTGCCGGAGAGCCGCTGCTCTACCAGTGGCGCTAAGCCGTGGCCCGGGTGGTCGCCATAAACCTCAGGGTATGGTCCCAGTCGACAACTCCGGCATCTGATCCTAATCCGGTCGCCACCAGTGCGGCGACCGCCGATGCCACCTCACAGGCCTGTTTCACGCTCATCCCGCGGGCCAGCGCGGCAATAAAGCCGCCGCAATAGCTGTCGCCGCAGCCGGTAGTATCCACGGCATCGACCCGGTACGGCGCGATATGTTCGACAGCGCCGTCGCGGGTCAGCAGCCACGAGCCGTTTTCGCCATCCTTCAGAATGCAGGTCCCGACGCCAAGCTCGAAGAAGAAGCGAGCGATCGCTTCCGGCTGCATCTGCCCGGAGAGGTACGCCGCCTCTTCAAGGGAAGGCATAAAGTAGTCCACCGATGGCAGCAGCGGGCGCAGCAGTTCCAGCGTGTTCTCATTCGGGGCGATTAAATCAAAGCTGGTGACCACTCCCCGGGCCTTCGCCGCCGCTAGCAGACGCGCACTCTGACCCCGATCCATCGCCGCCAGCAGGCCGCTGCCGCCGTGGTGCAGAAAGCGGCAGTCGAGAACGGCGGCGAAGGTTTCTTCGCTGACGAAAAGCGCATCGGAGGCGCCCCGGCAGTGCAGCGCCGGACGCTCGCCGTTGGGACGGATCGGCAGAATCGTTGCCGACGTTTCCTGCTGCGCCGTGCGCTGGACCAGCGAACAGTCGATCCCCAGTCGCGCATAGCTGGCGAGGATAAAATCGGCTTTTTCATCTTCGCCGAGACAGGCCACCGCGGCGGTACGAATGCCCAGCTTCGCCGCGTTAATATTGGCCCCGGCGGCGGTTCCGGCTGGGTTAAGGCGAATTTGTTCGATAAAGGCCACCCCGCCGCGCGGCGGGATGTCGATAACCGGGCGACCGGCGATATCAAGAATAGTCAGGCCGACAAAGACGGCGTCAAAGGCTGCCATAGGTGCTCCACTTAACGATGGGTTTGGCGCAGTCGCGCCTGCCAGAAAGAGAGGGCGAGCGCCACTACCAGAATCATGCCAACCAGCGCATCTTTCACCAGGTAGTTGAGTCCCATCAGGTTCAGGCCGTTATCAATAATGGCGAGGAACAGCACACCGCCGAGGGTTCCGGCGATGCTGACCCGACCCAGCCGGTTAAAGGCGGTGCCGATGAATACCGCGGCAATAGCGTCCATCAGGTAGGCCTGACCGGCCAGCGGCGTAAACTGACGCAGGTTGGCGGAAAGAATGACGCCGCCGACGGCGCACAGCGCGGAGGCTACCACCAGTACCCACAGCAGAGTCAGGCGATCGCGGATCCCGGCGATACGCGCCGCTTCGCCGTTCTGGCCGATAGCGCGTACGTATTTGCCGAACAGAGTGCGTTCGGTCATCAGCCAGACTATCAGCCACAGTGCGAGGACAATCACCACCGGCATCGGAATACCGGCGATATTGCCGACCGCCAGATCGTGATACTCCGGCGCCATCCGGCGGTAAGAGATCGAGCCGCCGCCGTCGGTATAGATACGTTCAGCGCTGCTGGCGATAAACCAGGTGCCGAGGGTGGCGAGGAACGGGCGAATCTGGCAGATAAGGATCAGGAAAGCATTCAGCAGACCGATAATCATTCCGCCAAGCAGGGCGCAGCCCACTGCCGCCTGCCACGGCAAGTGCCAGGTTTTTAAGGCCACCAGCGCAAAGGCGGCGCCAAAATCGAGCGCCACGCCGACCGAAAGGTCGATGGCGCCAGCGCTGACGATGAGGGTCATCGCCATCGCCACAATCAGCAGAATGGCGCTGCCCTGGAGTAAATTCGCCCAGTTATCGAGGGTCAGAAAGACCGGATTGGCCCAGCCAAACAGGGCGACTGCCAGTAGGGTAATCATGCCGAATCCGGCCCGCGACAGCCACGCCTGCGGGCTGCTGCCCGACCCGTTGGTTGAGGATTTGAGCGTCAGCTGGCTCATCAGTGGCCTCCTTGATGTCTGACCGCCGAAGCGGCCAGTACGATGAGGATCAGGCCGCCCTTGATGGCGCCCATCCAGAAGATATTCACCCCCAGCAGGCCAAGGCCGTTGGAGAGCGCGTTGACCAGCACTGCGCCGAGCAGCGCGCCCCAGATGGTGACCACGCGCCGCCGCGAGAACGCCGCGCCGATAAAGGTGGCGAGGACGGTCTCAAGCAGTAGCGGCGTCGCCGTGCCGCTGGAGCTGCCTGAGCCTTGGCTCAGCAGTGGCAAAATCGCCAGTCCGGCGGCGATCCCCGCCAGCAGCCAGACCATAATCGTCAAACGACGGACGTTGAGCCCGCTCATTTGCGCCATATCGCGATTGCCCCCTACCGCCTGTAAATGCTGGCCGAAGCGGGAGTGATGGAGCAAAAACTGAAACAGCACGAATACCGCCAGCAGATAGATCAGCGGCCAGGGGACCCCGAGCACCGCGTTGTCGCGAAATGCGACCATCAGCGGATCGTTGACCGCGATGCGTCGCTGGCCGGTCAGCAGATCCGTCAGGCCGGTAAAGGCGACGGAGGTCGACAGGGTTGCCAGCAGCGGCGGCAGGCCAGCGGCGAGCACCAGTATCGCGTTCACCGCCCCGCAGGCGAGAGATACCGCGACCAGCAGCAGTAACAGCAACAGATACGGGGTGTTCCATTCGACCATGCCGAGGCTCAGCAGGGCGACGCCGAGTACGGCGATAGCGGGAAGCGAGAGGTCGATACCGCCGGAGACCACGTCATCGCCGCCGACGGCAATTACGCACACCAGGCCGAAGCAGAGGATTGCCAGCGGCACGCTCTGCACCAGCATCATGCTGATATTCTGCCAGCTTAAAAAGAATGGCGACTGGAGACTGAGCCAGACCAGCAGCGCAAAAAAGAGAATCAGCGGGAATTTTTCGATAAGCGTCGTTATGCCCGGAAGGGCGCGACGCTGGATACCTGCACTCATACCTGTTGTTCCTGTCCACCGTTAATCGTCGCCAGCAGCGCGTCGAGCGTCAGCCCGTGGGTCGGGAGATTAGCCACCAGCTCGCCGCGCCACATCACCAGGATGCGGTCGCAAAGGCCCAGCAGCTCCGGGGCGTCGCTGGAGGAGACCAGCACCGCGCGTCCGCGATCCGCCAGCTCGCGGGTGCGCTGATAGATATCGCTGCGCGCGCCGATATCGACCCCCAGAGTGGGTTCATCGAGAATAAAGAGCCGCGCATCGGTGCCCAGCCAGCGGGCCAGAATGGCTTTTTGCTGGTTGCCGCCGCTCATAAAGCGCACCGGCAGTTCCGGACGACCGGGGCGGATCGCGAGTTGGTCGATCCAGCGACGCGCTTTTTCCAGCGCCCGGCCGCGATGCTCCCAGCCTAAGGTGGCGGTCTCCGGCAGGGAGGCGAGATTAATATTGTCAGCGGTAGAGAAGGGGAGAATCAGCCCCTGATGGCGACGGTCGCGCGGCACCAGCGCCATGCCGGCGCGGGTGGCTTGATACGGCGTACGCAGTTGATTCGGCTGCCCATCGATGCTCATCGTGCCGCTGCGGGCGCGACGCAGTCCATAAAGCAGATCGATCAGCACGTCGCGCCCGGCGCCCAGCAGTCCGGCAACACCAACGATCTCTCCCGGCTGAATATCAAAGGTAATATCGTGTAATTGCGCACCGTCGCTGAGCTGGCGTACCGACAGTACCGGTGCGGCAGCATCGACTTGCCGGGCGAGACTCTGGCGCGGGGTATAGAGCTGTTCGATGTCACGGCCGACCATCATTTTAATCAGCGCATCGGTATTCTGCAGAAACGCCCGATCGGGATAGCCGACGACCTCGCCGTTACGCAGCACGGTGCCGCGATCGCAAAGGGCGGCGATTTCATTGAGGTAGTGCGAAATATAGAGGATTGCGATCCCTTGCTCGCGCAGGCGCAGGATCGCCGAGGAGACCAGGTTAGCTTCCTGCGCTTCCAGCGGCGCGGTGGGCTCATCGAATACCACCAGCTTTGCCGCGCCGTCGATCAGCGCCCGGGCGATTTGCACCAGCTTGCGTTCGGCGAGGCTGAGGTCGCGGATCAGGCGGCGGGGATGGATGTCCAGCTGCCAGTTGTCGCGGAAAAACGCTTCGGTGGCGGCATTCATCCGCCGCCGATCCAGAGCGCCCCAGCGGGTACGGTACTCCTGGCCGAGGAACACCGATTCCGCCACCGTAAAGTGCGGGATCAGGTTGAGCTCCTGGTGGATGACGCGGATGCCCAGCGCTTCAATCGCCGCAGGATTGCCGAGGGGCAGGAGCGCGCCGTCCAGCGTGGCGTTACCACTATCGGCCTGGTAAACCCCGGCGAGGATTTTTATCAGGGTTGATTTTCCGGCGCCGTTCTCGCCGATCAGACCGTGAATTTCGCCGGGATTCAGAAGCAGCGTGACCGCATTTAATGCAGTCACGTTGGCAAAGCTTTTGCTGATCTGGTTCATCGCCAGACCAGCGGCGGGGTTAACCCTGCCGGAGGATGGAGTGATCACTGCAGTTCGCCATATCCCAGCTGTTTGTAGACTGCTTTCGCCTCCTGCGGTCCTTTCACCGGTACCACCGGGATAAAGGTTTGCAGCGGCAGCTTCTGTTTGTCGAAGTAGCGCGCGACGTTATCGGCGGAGGTCTGGCCGATCAGATGCGGCTGCTGGGCAACGTTGGCGACGAACGGGCTATTAGGTTCCGCCATGATCTCCAGCGTTTCCGGACCAGCATCGATAGCAGTGACTTTCACGTCTTTATCGCGGCCGGTCTCTTCCAGAGCCTGAACGATACCGATGGCCGGCTGATCCCAGCAGGCGACATGAATGGCATCGAGTTTGCCTTTAGGATACTGGCTGAGTAATTCGAGGGTTTTCTTACGCGCGTCTTCCGGGGAATTGGCAAATTGTTCTGCCAGTTCCGGCTGGATAATATGAATGTCCGGATAATCTTTAAGGACATATTTCCACTGATCGTAACGAATCCCACAAATACGCAGAGAGTTGGAGAACGCATTAAATACGGCAACGTTACCTTTACCGCCTAATTCATCCGCCATATAGCGGCCAATGGTTGAGCCCAGGGTGTAGTTGTCGGAAGTGGTGTTATTGACCGAATATTTTGATACATGGTCAACAGTAAATACCGGAATGCCAGCGTCGCGCAGAGCTTTGAATTTAGGTTCGACTGCGCTGTCGCCGAGAATACTAATTACTGCATCGACTTTACGTGACAGTAAAATATCATGGTTGTTGGCATGCACCTGATTATCGCGGCCGCCGTCGACGCCGATCACTTTACCACCCAGTTTCTCTACCTCTTCGGTGGCGCCTTTATAGGCCTCACGATCCCAGAAGTGCTGCGTGCCGACAACGGCGACACCGATGGTTTTTCCCTGAAGTGATAAGGCATCTGTCGCCAGAGCGTTAACAGAGGCAAGCGAGAACAGGCCCAGGGCGATGGGCAATAATTTCATTTTCTGCGACATTCTTATTATGATCCTGTGATGAAGGTAGCTGCGGAGTCGTAGCATGACAATAACGAGCACGCAAGCTCAAATACGAAATATGTCTAAGTTATGCCAACAATGTTATATCGCAGTATTAGCCGAGGAAAACTTAATTTTATCCACGGCAAGCTGAAAATATTTCATGATGCATGATTTAATCCCCTTTAATATTGAGGGTATTAAAACTCATACGCTATTTTTTAGTACAAATAATCGTTGCTGCTTAATTATTATGATTTAGCTGATGTGAAATTTGGTAAATAATCCTTCGGGCCGGGAGGTGTGAGGGGTAACTGCTCTATATCCAGCATATTATATGGTGAGTGGCATTTTATCTTGCTGAGGATCGCGCTCTATTATAGCGCTCTTTAGCGGGTGGGAAGAAAACAGGCACTATGAAAAAACAGCATAATCTGACCGTGATGCACTGGGGTACCTGGCAGGTACAGGCCCGCGATGGCCATATCGCTGCGGTCACGCCGGTCCCCTGGGATAAAGCGCCTTCACGCATCGGTCAATCGCTCCCCGATGCGGTCACCGGCAAGACGCGCATTCGCCGTCCGGCGGTACGAGAAGGCTATCTGAAAAATGGCCCGGCCTCCCGCGAGGGGCGTGGCACCGAGCCTTTCGTGGAGGTGAGCTGGGAGGTGGCGCTTGACCTGCTGGCCCGCGAGCTGGCGTCGGTGAAGGCGCGCTGCGGCAATGAGGCGATTTTCGGCGGCTCCTACGGCTGGGCCAGCGCCGGCCGTTTTCACCACGCGCAAAGTCAGCTGCACCGCTTCCTCAAGTGCTTCGGCGGCTATACCGCCAGCACCAACACCTACAGCAGCGCGGCGGGCGAGCGTATCCTGCCGCATATTCTCGGGCCGCTGAGCCCGCTGCACCGCCAGCACACCCACTTTTCCGAGCTGGCGCGCGAATGCCAGCTGTTTGTCGCATTCGGCGGCCTGCCGCTGCGTAATGCGCAGGTCAACGGCGGCGGCGCCAACGACCATATGCTGAAGTACTGGCTGGATAAAATGCAGGAAGGGGGAACGCGCTTTATCAATATCAGCCCGGTGCGTAACGATCTCAGCGCCGTGGAAAGCGCCCGGTGGCTGGCGATTCGTCCGGGAACCGATACGGCGCTGCTGTTGGCGCTGAGCCATGTGCTGATAGCGGAATCATTGTACGACGCGCAATTTGTCACCAGTCATACGGTAGGCTTTGAACCGTATCGCGCTTATCTGATGGGGGAGCGCGATGGCATTGCAAAAACGCCGGAGTGGGCGGCGGCGATAACCGGCATTGACGCGCCGCGGATTGTCGCGCTGGCACGCGAAATGGCCAGCCAGCGCACGATGGTCAATATCTCCTGGTCCATTCAACGTGCGCGCCAGGGGGAACAGGCCTACTGGGCGACGGTGGCGTTGACCGCGCTGCTGGGGCAAATCGGTACGCCTGGCGGCGGACTGGGCTTTGGCTACGCCTGTACCAATCTGGCGGGGGCGGCGCGCAAAGCCTTTTCCGGCCCGCGTCTTCCCGCCGGAGAGAACGCCGTGGATAAGGTCATTCCGGTGGCGCGCTTCTCCGATATGCTGCTGCATCCGGGCGAAGCGTATGAGTTTGACGGCCAGCATCTGCGCTATCCCGATATCCGCCTGGTGTACTGGGCGGGCGGCAACGCGTTCCATCATCATCAGGATATTAACCGCCTGTGCGAAGCCTGGCGACGACCGGAAACGGTGGTGGTGCACGAGCAGTACTGGACCGCGCAGGCCAAATTTTCCGATATCGTTCTGCCGGTCACCACTTCGCTGGAGCGGGAAGATATCGGTAGCGGCGGCCACGACGGCTTTATGATCGCCATGAGCGCGCAAATTTCGCCGGTGGGCGAGGCGCGTGATGATTACGCCATTTTCTGCGATCTTGCCGAACGGCTGGGCTGTGGCGAGCGTTTTAGCGAGGGGCGTGATGCCGGGCAGTGGCTGCGGCAGATCTACGAAGCGTCACGACCGCGGGCGCAGGAAGAGGGGATCGCGCTGCCGTCGTTTGAGGCATTCTGGCAGCAAGGCGTGCTGGAATACCTCGCCCCGGAAAAACCGCAGGTCTTTCTGGCGGATTTTCGCGCCGACCCGCAGCGCTATCCTCTATCCACTCCCTCCGGCAAGATTGAGCTCTACTCGGAAACGATTGCCGCATTTGGCTATCGCGAATGCCCGGGTCACCCGTGGTGGGATGCAGAAGAGGCGGTTCGGCAGCAGGTGGAGGCCGAGCGCTGGCCCCTGCATCTGCTCTCCAGCCAGCCGCGCACCCGACTGCACAGCCAGTACGATCACGGCAGTGTCAGCCGGGCGACGAAAATTCAGGGCCGGGAGCCGCTGTGGATGCATCCGCAGGATGCGCAGGCGCGGGGCATCGTCGAAGGCAGTGTAGTGAAGGTATATAACGCCCGTGGGGCGATTCTCGCCGGGGTGCATCTTAGCGAGCAGATCCTCAAAGGGGTAGTGCAGATGTCAACGGGGGCCTGGTACGATCCGCTGGATCCGAAGGTCAAAGGCTCGCTGGACAAGCATGGCAATCCCAACGTATTGACCGAAGACCGCGGCAGTTCGCGCCTGGGTCAGGGCTGTAGCGCCCAGACCTGTCGGGTTGAGATTGAGCCATGGCGTGAACCGCTACCGCCGATTACCGCCTTCGATCCGCCGAGGTTTACCAGCGTTTAGCGGCCGGGAATTTCCCGGCGGTGCTTCGCTGGCACGGGCCGATGGGAAGCCGCGGATGGTATAGGCCGGGTCAGGCGTAGTCGCCGCCCGGCCGAGTGCATTGTGGCGTTATGCCAGCCGCGGGTAGGCGTTGGCGATATCGTTGCCGGTAAATTTCGCCACCCAGCCTTCCGGGTTGTCGAAAATGCGGATAGCGGTGAAGTCCGGCTCCGATCCCATATCAAACCAGTGCGGGGTGTTGGCCGGAACCGAAATCAGATCGTTCTTCTCACACAGCACCTGAAATACTTCGTTGCCGATATGCAGGCAGAACAGCCCGGCGCCTTCAACAAAAAAGCGGACCTCATCTTCACCGTGGGTGTGTTCGTTGAGGAACTTCGCGCGTAGCGCTTCTTTCTGCGGATTGTCCGCGCGCAGGCTGATCACGTCCCAGCTCTGGTAGCCTTTTTCCGCCACCAGCTTCGCGATAGCGTGCTGATAGGCGTCAAGCACCGCCTCGGATGTCGGGGAGGGGCCTAAATCATGGTCGGCCTGCCAGCGTTCGAAGCGCACGCCTTTGGCGTTGAGCTGCTGCTGGATTTCATCGCCGTCGGTGCTATGCCAGAGAGGAGTACCGGCGTCTTTATCTGAATAAATTGTTAATGCGCTCATGCTGGGATCTGCTCCGGATGAATGTCGTCAAAACGCTGAACTTGCGGGTGATGGCTGGCAGGATCGTGGTCGCCGCGTACCAACTGGATTGTGCGAAACCCGGCAGCCTCTGCCGCATCCAGCTCCTGATGAATATCGGAGAGGAACAGAATCGTCGCCGGATGATGCCCCAGCTGTTCGGCAATATTGCGATAGGACTGCGTTTCTCGCTTGGCTCCCGTCAAGGTATCAAAATAGCCACTGAACAGATGAGTAATATCACCTTCATCGCTGTAGCCAAATAACAATTTCTGCGCCGCAACAGAACCCGAGGAATATATATATAAATCAATCCCCTGGGACTTCCATTTTTCCAGCGCGGGCAGAACGTCCGGATAGAGATGGCCGGAAAAATCGCCATTCACATAGCCCTCGCGCCAGATAATGCCCTGCAGCGCCTTGAGCGCCGTTGACTTACGGTCTTCGTCCATGAAGGCCAGCAGGGTATCAACCAGTTCGGTGGCGCTGGCGGCGGAGTTGCCGATTTCCGCACGCAGATTATCAAGGATCGTCTTCACCGGCTCGACGTACTGTTGCGCGGTGACAAAGGCCGCTAGCCGCTCGCGAGCGTACGGAAACAGAATGTTGTGGACAAAAGAAATGTCGCTGGTGGTGCCTTCAATATCGGTCACGATAGCGCGGATCATGGTTTCTCCAGAGTAGGCGGTGCGCCGTGAGGGGCTGCTTCAGGCGAGAACCGGCATAACATTATCATTTAGACGTCTAAGCGTCTTGATTGCCAAATATTAACATCGTGTTATAGTGGCTTCAACAATACAGCATTACAATCGGTAATTATAATATGAGCAATAACCCACTGATTCCTGAAAGTAAACTCCCTTCGCTTGGCACCACTATATTTACACAGATGAGCGCGCTGGCGCAGGAGCACCGGGCGATCAACCTGTCGCAGGGGTTCCCGGATTTTGACGGGCCGCGCTACCTGCAGGAGCGTCTGGCCTATCATGTCGCTCAGGGGGCTAACCAGTATGCGCCGATGACCGGCGTCCTGGCATTGCGTGAGGCGATCGCCGATAAAACTGCCGAACTGTACGGCTATCGACCGGATGCAAACAGTGATATTACCGTCACGGCGGGGGCGACCGAAGCGCTCTATGCGGCGATTACCGCGCTGGTACGCACTGGCGATGAGGTTATCTGCTTTGACCCCAGCTACGACAGTTACGCGCCGGCCGTGGAGTTATCCGGTGGCGTATTAAAACGTATCGCTCTGCAGCCGCCCCATTTTCGCGTTGACTGGCAAGAATTTGCCTCAGCGCTTAGCGAGCGTACCCGGCTGGTTATCCTGAATACGCCGCATAATCCGTCGGCGACGGTCTGGCAGCGCGAGGATTTTACCGCGTTGTGGCAGGCGATTGCTGATCATGAAATTTATGTGATCAGCGATGAGGTCTATGAGCATATTTGCTTTGCGCCGCACGGACACGCCAGCGTACTGGCCCACCCTCAGTTGCGCGAACGGTCGGTAGCGGTCTCGTCATTTGGCAAAACCTTCCACATGACCGGCTGGAAAGTGGGGTACTGCGTGGCGCCGGCGGCGATAAGCGCTGAGCTGCGCAAGGTTCATCAATATCTGACCTTCGCGGTGAATACGCCTGCTCAGCTGGCTATCGCCGATATGCTGCGCCATGAACCGGATCACTATCGTCAGCTGCCGGAATTCTACCGCGAGCGGCGAGATCTGTTTGTCGATGCCCTGCGCAACAGTCGTCTGGAGATTTTATCCTGCGAGGGCACCTACTTCCTGCTGGCTGACTACAGTGCGATTTCCGATCTCGACGATGTCAGCTTCTGCCGTTGGCTGACGACCAAAGTGGGCGTTGCGGCGATCCCGCTGTCGGTGTTCTGCGCCGATCCGTTCCCGCATAAGCTCATACGGCTGTGCTTTGCAAAACAACCGGCAACTCTGCTGGCCGCAGCGGAACGCCTCTGCCAGCTGTAGTTATTTTACGCTCCACGCCTGAGAAAATTGCCGGTCGCCAAACAGTTCGGCAAGACCGTTAATTTGTTTCAGGCGTAACACTTCGTCAGCATCCATACCCAGCTCTTGACCGATTTTAGCGTCAGACCAGCCAAGGTTCGCCAGTTCATGGACGATTTCTGACATCGCCGGGATCTGATGGCGGCCTCGTGCGCGGTTATGGCGAATGGTGGCGGCCATCAGCGTATCGCGACTGGCCGAATGACTTTCCAGGCAGGCGACCGGAAGATAGCCGTTTAACTGTTGTTTTAACGGCGCTTTGTTTTTGGCGAGCTCGTGGCGATGGAATCCGTCAACGATAGCGTAGCGCGCTTCATCTTGTCTGAGCACCACGATGGGTTGCGTGAAACCGTCCGTTTCCAGCGAAGTGAGCAGCAGCCGTTTTTCCGGCGGGGCGAGGTTATTGGGGTTGTAATCATTTGGCGAGACGCTCTCCTGCTTTACCCACAGCACACAGTCTACGGGATGCGATTTGAACGGGCTGTAATGGTGTAAAAGCTGGCGAAAAGCGTTCAGCGCCTCGACGCGTTCCGCATCCTGAAGAGTATTCAGATAGCGCTCAAGGTCCTGCATTATTTGTTGTTGCATAAGATCCCCCATTGCTGGCGTTTTTGACTCATTCGTTCGCGGTAGCGCCGGTAATGGCTGGATTTGGTCGGACTGAAAGAGAGCATGCGGCACCAGTAATCGTTATTCAGTAACACTTTGCAGATGCGTCGCCAGGACGGAATATCTTTCGCGCCGGTATCGGCATTCTGGAGGTCAGGTATATCCTCCATCCCTTGTTTTTGATACCAGTGCAGATAAATGGCAATTTTATTCCGGTAATGTTCGGCCGTTTTTTCCGGCATGCTGTCGAGTAAAAACAGGGCATAGCTCTTCCAGCTATGATGTGCGGGCTTCTCCAGCTTACGATGTCCATAGAACTGGTTATCCTGGCCGGCGTAGATGCCGCCGCAGCCTGCGCCGCTTACCCGCTGACACATGGCGGCCCAGCGCTCGGGTTCCAGTATGTGATAAAGCCACAGCCCCTGTCGTTGTTCCGGACCGAAAGGTTCACAGATACGCATGTAGCGCAGCGGTACGCCGGCCTGATACATCAGATCATAGAGTGGGTTATAAGCGAGTCCGCTTTTGGCAAACCAGGTCCAGATATCGGCGGTTTTCCAGTCATAAATAGGGTAGGCGTACCACGCGTGGCCTCCCGGCGCAGCGGTGGTCCAGGGTTTATCATCGGCAAAGCGCTGTTTGCGGCGCGATGAGATGGTGATAAATCGGTTAAGCGATTCATCCGCACGGATGCCGACTAAGACCGCGGCGGGGCGGTTAGCGGAGAACCAGCCGGCGAATTCACGAACAAAGTTTTCGAAGCGCATCCCCGGAGTGTAAAAAGAAAAATAGCCGGGGTCGGTAATGGCATAGGGCGGCGGCTGGCGCACCCATGGGGTGTCAGGTTCCCAACATTGCCATTCCGGCGTGAACTGACTGAGTGAGTTCTGCGTGGTCAGCGGCAGGGCAACCCAAAAAAAGTGTTCGATGACATCCTGATACGCTTCCCGCAGCGCTTCGCAATGGGTAATAGTGCAGGAAAACTGTGCTTCCCAGTCGATAAACAGCACGCTAATTTTGCGGCCTGTACGTCGCGCATGAAGCGCGGTCAGATGTAACATCAGGGTGGAATCCTTGCCACCGGAAAAGGAGACACAGATACGTGGGAAATTATCCATCACCCATTCAATGCGTTTCTGCGTGGCCTGCAGAACGGACTCGGGCAACGGGTATTTTATGAGTGTCACGATCTCTGTTCCTTCAGTACAGTTGACGATGTGATGGCATATTATGCTACGACAAAAAATAACTATCGTCATTTTTTATGCTTTAAGATTTGGTTGAGATATTAATTTTTATCAAACAATTCATTCTATGAATTGTTTATCTCAGGTCGCTGGGGGATTATATTATCGATCGCCGAGGAGAACATGGACGTATTTATCCGCGTCTGGTGATAAATCATGTAGATCATAATAGATGGCAGCGGAACGGGGAGCAGTCTTAAATTCAGATTGAAAAGGGGATGGTTCAGTATCGCTTTCGGCACAAAACCGATAAGGTCGGTCTGGCTAATCATATTAATGATCGCAAACAGCGAATCGCTGCGAAAAGCGATCTTGCGGTCAGGCAGATTTTTTTTCATTTGCGTATGAAAATTCTTTATGCCGACTTCACTGGAAAGATAAGAAGCGAAGCTTTCCCGCATGATGGCCTGCCGATCGTTCAGTTCATCGGCCCGCGGATGGTGTTCGCCACAGACCAGCGCCATCTCCGCTTCCTGGAAGGGTTGACAGACTGTCTCCGCGCTTTTACACGGGGACAAACTGAGTATCAGGTCCGCCTTGCGCTGCGAGATCAAGTTCTCTACCGACCTGCTGGTAAGCTGAAGGTCATGGTGTTCAACCTGCATATTGGGGGTCTGGTAGAGGGCGTGGATTAATTGTGAGGAGTCGGGGGTAATAAATAACTGTGGGCTATAAATGACAAAACGTTTTTTTAAGTTGGCCGGGTTGGCGATAGAAATCGTTTTCTCAAGCTGGCTTAAGTTTTTTTCAAGGAGATAATGCAGGTTGACGCTCGTTCTGGTGGGCGTAATCCCTTTTCCTGAACGAATAAACAGAGGATCGTTAAGCTGAATGCGCAGGCGTTGCAATGACTGACTGACGGCGGAGGGGGTAATAAACAATGCTTCTGCCGCTTGACTGATGCTCAGATGCTGATAAATGCATTCAAAAATAACCAGCAAGTTAAGGTCGAATTTTTTCAGGCCGTAAAGGTTCGCCATCGCTAATGTCCAGATTAAGTCGTGGGGATAAAATTTATTAATATTTTGTATTTATTTTATGTAATAATTGATTGGGTGAATTTATTGTAGCGTTTATTCTTCGCCATGGCTGAATGTATATGACTGGAGAGGTGTAAGCCAGGTTCTTTTTCCTCAGGAACCTGGCCAGAAAGCCGCGTTGAGCGAGTTACTTTTCTCCCATCATGATCTGTAATTTGTCGGCTTCAGGCAGTCCGACCACCTGCTGCAGCATATTATCTTGGTTCAGGTAGTAAATGGCTGGCGTTGCGTTTGCGCCGAGTGCATCCATCAACTGCTGGTTCTCACTGACGATCTTCATCTTTTCCGGAGAGAGATGGGTCGGGATTGTCATATGCATTTTTCCGGCGGATTGTTCGTAATCATGCCAGGTTTTTGCCGGATCCTGGGTGGCGAGAATAGCTGCCGCCATCGCCGGACTTTCGGGTTTGATGACGCCAACCAGCAGCGTGCGAATCTGTACTTTTCCTGACTCTACCCACGGACGGGCCTGTCTCCAGAATTGCAGGCAGTACGGACAGAAGGGATCGGCAAAGACATACAGAATGACCGGCGCCTCCTTTTTCCCTTCCTGTAGCCAGCTGGCGGCTGCCATTTTCTTCCACATCGCCTGGCCCGCCGGCGTGTAGAGCTCTTTCTGGAACAGTTGCTCGCTCAGATTATTGCCCTTTTCATCGTACATATAGCCGGAAATGGCGTGCTTGCCGTCGGGGGTCAGATAGATAGCGACCCCCATATCCTGATACGTTCCCAGCCATCCTTTCATCCCACCCGGCGCTGCAAAGGGTTTAATAATGGTAATGCCCTGTTTTTCTATCGCTTTTACGGCAGCCGGGAGATCTTCAGCCTGGCTGAAAAAGGGTAAAAAACTCAGGAAAAACAGACGCTTTAACATGACTATTCCTTGTTGAATCAATGTATAGAGTGAAAAGATGATGAAGCCTATCACAGCTATAGGTAAGACCTGCTCGCGAGCGGATTGCCCTTTAATACTGCGGATGGTGTAATCGGCCTTGCTGTTACATTAAGGTAATGTAGAGCGCAACGCATAGCCAGCTTGTCTGGCACTGAACCTACCTGCGGGTATTTCAGGTAACGGGGCCGCCTGAAGAGGGTGGCCTTTTTACTTTCAGTGCGATGGGATGCAAAAGTTACGAAACGCGGCGATCGTCGCGATGGGTTCACAAAGCTGTCTTGTTCCGGTTGTTAGATATCGCTTATTGATTTGATAATGCAAACGCATTAGTCGAATCAGGAAAAGTTCGTTAACTTAGACCTCAACGAAAACACGGAGGAAGTATAAATGTCCTTGATTAACACTAAAATCAAACCTTTTAAAAACCAGGCATTCAAAAACGGTGAATTCATCGAAGTTACCGAGAAAAACACCGAAGGCCGTTGGAGCGTATTCTTCTTCTATCCGGCTGACTTCACCTTCGTATGCCCGACTGAACTGGGTGACGTTGCAGACCATTACGAAGAACTGCAGAAACTGGGCGTAGACGTGTACTCCGTTTCTACCGATACCCACTTCACCCACAAAGCATGGCACAGCAGCTCTGACACCATCGCGAAAATCAAATATGCGATGATCGGTGACCCGACTGGCGCCCTGACCCGTAACTTTGACAATATGCGTGAAGACGAAGGTCTGGCAGACCGCGCAACCTTCGTTGTTGACCCGCAGGGTATTATCCAGGCTATTGAAGTTACCGCTGAAGGTATCGGCCGCGACGCATCTGATCTGCTGCGTAAAATCAAAGCTGCTCAGTACGTTGCTTCTCACCCAGGTGAAGTTTGCCCGGCGAAATGGAAAGAGGGTGAAGCGACTCTGTCTCCGTCTCTGGACCTGGTCGGTAAAATCTAAAATTTGCTGCCCCTTTCGCGCTGCAGGTGCGTTGGCTTCGCTTAATCAACCCCGGTCACTGACTTATGTAAGCTTCCGGGGCTTCATAAGCTTGCCGTCTTCCTGTAATGCGAAATACTGGCGGATTTATTCTCAAGCGGGTGCGCCGTACCCGCTTTATTCCAACACCATGATGCAAGCCGCATTCAGGCCGCCCGCAAGGCAGCTTGCATGATGATGTTTTTCAAGCAGGAGATTAAAAATGCTCGACACCAACATGAAAACCCAGCTCAGGGCCTATCTTGAGAAGCTGACTAAACCTGTTGAGCTGGTTGCCACGCTGGATGACAGCGCAAAATCGGCAGAAATCAAGGAACTGCTGGCTGAAATCGCCGAGCTGTCGGCAAAAGTGACCTTCAGAGAAGATAACAGCTTGCCTGTCCGCAAGCCCTCTTTCCTGATTGCCAATCCCGGCTCCCACCAGGGGCCGCGCTTTGCCGGTTCTCCGCTGGGACATGAGTTTACCTCTTTAGTGCTGGCGCTGCTGTGGACCGGTGGCCATCCCTCGAAAGAGACCCAGTCGCTGCTTGAACAGATTCGCGATCTGGACGGTGATTTTGAGTTTGAAACCTATTACTCGCTCTCTTGCCATAACTGCCCGGATGTCGTGCAGGCGTTAAACCTGATGGCGGTCCTGAATCCGCGTATCAAACATACGGCGATTGACGGCGGGACTTTCCAGAATGAGATTACCGAGCGCAACGTGATGGGCGTCCCGGCGGTCTTTATGAATGGCCAGGAGTTCGGTCAGGGCCGTATGACGCTGGCGGAAATTGTCGCTAAAGTTGATACCGGCGCCGAAAAACGGGCAGCGGAAGAGCTGAATAAGCGCGATGCTTATGATGTGCTGATTGTCGGTTCTGGTCCGTCAGGCGCCGCAGCGGCAGTCTATTCTGCGCGTAAAGGTATTCGTACCGGCCTGATGGGGGAACGTTTCGGCGGTCAGGTGTTGGATACCGTGGATATCGAAAACTACATCTCTGTGCCGAAAACGGAAGGGCAGAAACTGGCCGGGGCGTTAAAGGCGCACGTCAGCGACTATGCTGTGGATGTGATTGACTCTCAGAGCGCATCGAAACTGATCCCGGCTTCGGTAGAAGGCGGCCTGCATCAAATTGAAACGGCCTCCGGTGCGGTATTGAAAGCGCGCAGCGTGATTATTGCTACCGGGGCAAAATGGCGCAACATGAACGTGCCGGGTGAAGATCAGTATCGCACCAAAGGGGTGACCTATTGTCCGCACTGCGACGGCCCGCTGTTCAAAGGTAAACGCGTGGCGGTCATCGGCGGCGGTAACTCCGGTGTTGAGGCGGCCATCGATCTGGCAGGTCTGGTAGAACATGTGACCCTGCTGGAGTTCGCGCCGGAAATGAAAGCCGACCAGGTCCTGCAGGATAAAGTCCGCAGCCTGAAAAACGTCGATATCATTCTCAACGCGCAGACCACTGAAGTCATGGGCGATGGCAGCAAAGTGACTGGCCTGCAGTATCGTGACCGGATCAGCGGGGATGAACACCATATCGAACTGGCGGGGATTTTCGTGCAGATTGGGCTACTGCCGAATACCAACTGGCTGGAAGGCGCCATCGAGCGTAACCGGATGGGTGAAATTATCATCGACGCGAAATGTGAAACAAACGTCAAGGGCGTGTTTGCCGCCGGCGACTGCACAACCGTACCGTACAAACAGATAATTATCGCCGCAGGCGAGGGGGCGAAAGCTTCCCTGAGTTCGTTCGATTATCTGATTCGTACTAAAACCGCCTAATAACGTAAGACTACACCTGCATATTAAAGAGGCTACCTCAGGGTAGCCTCTTTTTTATCGTTCTGTGTTACCGAACGACCATCACCGGAATATGGGCGTGGCGGATGACGCTTGAGGCATTAGAGCCTAGTAAATGGGTGCTGATAGAAGGATTACGGGAACCAATCACCACCACATCGGCTTTAATTTCGTTTGCCAGTTCATTGACCATGTCCCGAACGCTACCAAAGCGGACGTGCATTTTAATCCGCGAAGGGTCGATGCTGAAATGCCCGGCCATTATTTTCAGACGTGTTTCCGCCTCGTGCTGTAAATGCTCTTCAAAACGACGCAGATCGGCGGTAAAGCGGCTCATCGTGAAGCTGGACGATCCGGGTAATACGTGGAGCAGGTGAATAATTCCATCCTGCTGGGCCAAAAACTCCGCGTGGCGGACGGCCTTGTCGCTCAACTCCATCTCAAAAACATCAACGGGCATAATGATAGTTTTATACATATGCATTCCTCCTTGTTCGACTGCTTCTATATCAACACATTATAGGAAGATATAGTGTCATTCAGCTCTCAAAACTGTCAGCTCAGGTGAAGGCGGTGGGGAAATTTTGTCAAAACAACGAGAGTGAGGGCAGAAAGAGGATGCGAAGACATCCTCTGAATAAAGCGTAAAACGCCTCAGGCAGCGGGAGCATTAACGATGAAACTCACCTGCGGCTTCCGGCTGGTAAAGCAACTCCAGTACTTCGAGATGAGCCGATGCTCCGCCCGGCAATTCCCAGTGGATTGCACTGCCGACTTTCAGACCGAGCAGCGCGGCGCCAACCGGGGCAAGCACAGAAAGCTGAGTTGCGCTGTCCGTCACCTGCGAGGGAAACACCAGTGTCCGCACGCGCTCTTCACCGCTGGTCAAATCGCGAAATCTGACTTTACTGTTCATGCTGACAACATCATGTGGCATCGCTTCTGGCGCCAGCATTTGTGCACGATCCAGTTCGTCGTTCAGCGCATCTGCCACCGGCGAATTCGCGAAAGCCGGCTGTTCGAGCAGCCTGTCGATGCGTTCTGCATCGAGCTCATTAATGATGATTGCGGGTCTGGTCATCGCATACTCCGTGTTATAGGAACCTGTCCGTAAAAGAAAACCCTCACCGAAAAGGCAAGGGTTAATGTCGTCCCATCATACTGAGACTTGTCGGCGGTTTGAAGTGATTAAACGCACATTAAGCGATGATCGCCGAAAGGGAGAGATGAAATTTATGATAATGCCGTCACAAGCGAAAAATCTGTCTTATCCTTTTTAAGCTGTATCAGGTAGTACCCTTCCAATACAGGAGACTTAAATGAGCGGTTTTGACAAACTTACTCTTAACGACGGTAGTTATCTGTATTTTAAAGACTGGGGTAGCGGGCAACCGGTGGTATTTAGCCACGGCTGGCCGTTAACGGCTGATGCTTTTGAAGATCAAATGTTGTTTCTCGGATCGCATGGATTCCGCGTGATTGCTCACGATCGTCGGGGGCATGGTCGTTCGGCGCAGCCCTGGGATGGCCACAACATGGATCAATATGCCGACGATCTGGCTCAGCTCACCGCCCATCTGAATTTACGTGACGCTGTTCATGTCGGACACTCAACCGGCGGCGGGGAGGTTGCGCGTTATATCGGCCGGCACGGGACTGACCGGGTAGCGAAAGCGGTGCTGATTGGCGCCGTGACGCCGATTATGATTCAGACGGATTTTAACCCGAATGGCGTTCCCAAAGCGGTATTCGACAGCATCAGGGAGGGCGTTATCGAGGATCGCGGGGCGTTCTTCTATGAGCTGACCGCAGCATTCTACGGCTACAACCGGGACGGGGTTAAAGAGTCAAAAGCGGTACGCGAAGGGTTTGTCGAGCAGGGGTTACAGGGGTCAATAAAAGCGCTTTATGATTGTATTAAAGCGTTTTCTGAAACCGATCTACGTGAGGACCTGCGTAAGATGGCGATCCCGACGCTGGTTATTCATGGTGATGATGACCAGATCGTCCCGTTTGAAACCTGCGGTAAAGTGGCAGCGCAACTGCTGCCTGACAGTGAATTAAAGGTCTATCATGGAGGATCTCACGGGATCTGCACGACCCATAAACACCAGATTAATCAGGATTTGCTGGATTTTATTCGTGCATAATCTACCGGCGGCTTACGGCCGCCGAATCATCAGTTGCCGGCTTTATCGATCACAAATTGTTTGCCGCAATTCCCCGGATGGGGCTGGGACAAGAGGCCATTGGCGGAAAGCGGTTGATTGATGGCCTCCGCTTTGATGGCGATTTGCATTTCGGTTAAATAAGCCGGGTTACCGTTGCAGGTCAGCTTAAATGCTTTCACGCTCTGCTTACCATATGCCTGCGCGACGGCGGCATCGAAGTCATCGCGGCTGACGCTCTGACCGTAGTGCTGCGTCAGAAAGAGGCCCAGCGGACTCTGCTTCACTTCATTATCAAGACGCACCATCGTGCCAAAGTAGCTATCGGGATCGAAGCCAAAGCAGACACCGTGTTTCGCATATTCATAACGCTCGAGACACGAATTGCCGCCAGCCCCCGGCATCACGCTATTGAGTTTATTCGCCATTTCGAGCGACAGCCCGGTTTCAGCAGCCTGGCATTTACGCCCGGCTTTGACTTCAGGCATGTTGGGGACAGGGCGGGTGGCGCAGCCAAAGCGCATCCAGCGCCGCTCGTCGACGCCCCGGGCAGCAACGGATTTTGGCAAGCCAGGCCAGAGGCCATGTACCGTCAGGAAATCCGCTTTATTCGGTAATTCCTGCTGCAGACGACACTCTTCCGGCTCACTACGATTTCTGTCATGCATGCTCTGGCAAAACCCTGTTTGCCATGACAAAGCCAGTACATACCGGTCGAAATCGCCATATTGCGTTGCGGTGAGTGGTTCAGCGCCGGCCTGGGTTGCCGTTAACAACAGGGCAATGGCGACGAAATCCTTCCTGAACATGTTTAATCCTGATAGTGGGTGATAATGATTTACAGGAAATGATTAAAGCATAAAAAAGGCGCCTGCTGGCGCCTTTTCGCGTTTATTAAAGTGCGCTAGCGGGTACCAGAACTTCGGTGGCGATAATCACCACCAGCAGACCGACGATAACCGGAACAGAGGTCCGCTTCACCACTTCAAACGGGGAGATTTTGGCCATCCCGGCAACAGCAACCACGACGCCCGAAACCGGTGAAATAGTACGACCCAGATTTGACGCCTGTAGCATCGGAATGGACAGATAGGCCGGGTTGATGCCTGAAGAGTGGGCTAATCTCGGGATCATCTCTACGAAGGCGTAAAACGGTGCGTTACCGGAACCGGTGGTCATGGCCGCCAACATGGTCAGAATCACCAGTACCAGCATTAAAATGATGCTCGCCGAGCCAAATGATGTGGCAATTGAGATCAGGCTATTGATAAAGCCAATGGTGCTCAGGCCCTGGGCAAAGATGCCTGCGGCCACTAACAACATGACGACGCTGGCGAAAGCATCGGCCATACCGCGGTAGGCGACTTCCAGACCGGCGAAAACGTTTTTCGTATTAAAACCGCGAACGAATTCCAGCACGGCTGCCAGCAGCATGCAGAGCACAAGGATGGCAATAATGTGCAGCTCCGGGCCCCATTTCCCGTCGAAAATCAGGACGCCGATAATCGGCGTAAAGGGGAGAAGGGCGTAGAAGGCGGGGGCGGTGGTGGTGATTTCGTTCACATCGAGCATTTCATGGGCGACGTTCTCTTTTTTATCCAGATAGCGCTGCCAGAAGTAGTGGGCAATGGCCATGCTGATAATCGCGACGATGGAGATCGGCAGCGTAGTTTTAAAAGCGAAGTCGATGAGCGGCATTTCTGCGGCTTTAGCGGCCAGCACCACATCGCCGGAGGTCGGAGAGAGGATAATCGCGGCCGGCGAGGCGCAAATTGCCGCCGCGGCGCCGCGGCTGATACCGACGTTCACCATCACCGGGAACAGCGTGGCCATTAGCAGAACACCCAGACCAGTCGCTGAGGAGACGGCCAACGACATCAGACAGGCGACGAAATAGGCAGCGATCATCAGCAGATAAGGGGAGTTAATATAGCGCAGCGGCTTTGAGGCCAGCTTCACCACCATATCGTTGGCGCCAATATGGGTCATATAGGTGGCGAATCCGCAGAGCATCATGATCATCATGCCCAAATCGCCGCCGCGGCTCATCAGGAGAATTTTGACGTATTCGATAATATCGGTTGCGGAATACCCTGTGCTTTTCGTATCGCCGGGTAAAATCTTGTGTCCCATCAACGCGCTAACGATAAGTAACGTCAAGCCACCGACGAAGAGCACGCCGGTGGCAGAATACCCTTTTATGATATAGCGGGCAACACCCACAATGACCACAATCCCTATCAGGATCTCAACTAGCGTAAGCATTTTTTACCCCTAAACCTTTTACCAAAAGAATATGCTAATAAATAAAGTGAAGATAAAATTAAGTGAGCGAATGTGCCTAATTAATGGGCGAAATGTGCTGATGCAAATCAATAAACCGATGAGAACCCTGCAATCATCAATGGAGGGGCGGGCCGCTATCACATAACGGAAATGTTAAAAGACTGCTGTTTTTCCGATCATAAATCAGAAAGTTACCTAATTTCGTTAAGGTAATATTAAGATTATACTTGTTAACTTATTGCGCTTTAAAATCGATATCGGTAAGAGATAAGTGTTGAGACAACGTCATTTCGTATTGTTTTTTCTTAGTTTTTTAGGGGGCATGCTCCCTTGTGGCGTAGCTAACGCGTCGTTTACCTCGACGATTCGCGATGGGTATAACACCTTAAGTGACAACGTTGCGCAAACCTGGCAGGAACCTGAACACTACGATCTGTATGTTCCTGCGATTACCTGGCATGCCCGTTTTGCCTATGACAAAGAAAAGACCGATAAATATAACGAGCGTCCGTGGGGGGCAGGATTCGGGGTTTCTCGCTGGGATGATAAAGGTAACTGGCATGGCCTGTACCTGATGGCTTTTAAGGACTCTTTTAACAAATGGGAGCCGATTGGCGGCTATGGCTGGGAGAAAACCTGGCGTCCGTTAGCGGATGACAATTTTCATCTTGGCCTGGGGTACACACTGGGCGTGACGGCGCGAGATAACTGGAATTACATTCCCATTCCGGTCATTTTGCCACTGGCATC
>NZ_JBCNNS010000007.1:0-68964 GCF_039594335.1 Raoultella sp. | reverse complement strand
TATCCCCGCACTCTTTCAGCATGATGCGCGTGCGGTCGTATAACTCAGTTGAGCCCGCGTATCGGGGCTCCTGCCGCTGCCGTCCACTGGCAGGTTGAAATCCATGGGATTTATTATTCTACGGACCATCAGAAATCGACGTTGACGCCCAACTGCCAGGTCCGGCCCGGCATCGTCGCCAGCGCTTTATCGTAGGCATCCTGATTCGTCGACGTCTCAATATTGCGGCTGCTCAGATAATCCCAGTATTGCCGATCGGTAATATTGTAAACGCCGCCATTAAGCCGCACGTTTTTCGCCACCTGCCACCAGGCCGTCAGATCCAGCATGCCGTAGCCAGGTACACGCATATATTTGCTGGAGGCGTCGGTAATGGCGGAACCCGTGTTGGTATAGCTTTCACGGTTGGTGGTGTTGGCCTGCTTACCTTTCACGAAGGTGGCGGTCAGCGCAGTTCCGTAGCGTTTCGCCGGATCGTCCCAGGCCACGCCCACGATAGCCTTCATCGGTGCAACGCTGTCGAGGTCGATATACTTGTCACCGAGATAGCTGGATTTCGATTTCCCTTCACTATAGCCATAGGCCAGCGTCGCGCTCAGGCCGTTAACGTCGTCAAACCAGCTGCCGAAGTTGAATTTGGCGCTGATTTCGCCGCCGTAGATATAGGCTTTATCGCGGTTTTCCGCCTGATAAATTGTATAGATATTCGACGGGACGTTGGTGAAATGGTCCGGATTGCCGGAACGGGTGTAGCGGCTATAGGCGATGAAGTTCTTGTAGTTGTTGTAGAACAGCGCAGTGCGCATCGTGATCCCTTCGACCACTTCGCCTTTTAAACCCCATTCGAAGTTGTCGCTGGTTTCCGTGTTCAGATCGGTGTTACCAATCAGCGCATACTGCGCTCGTCCGGCGTAGTTGGATCCGAGGTTCCAGGAGCCGTACAACTGGCTGGCGTTCGGGAACTCGGCACCGCGTTTATACTGCAGGTAGGTCATGGTACGCGGCGTGATATCGTACTGGAACGTCAAGGATGGCAGCACCTGAGTATCGGCGTTTTTGCCATACAGACTGGCGACGGAGGACTCTGTCAACACGCGACTGGTGGTGGTCAGATCGCTGAGATTCTGCGGTTTGGTGGATTGATGCACCACGCGCACACCCGGGATCACGGCAACGTTGTGGCTGTCGAGATCGAAGTTGATCTTATCCTGAACGAAGCCGCCCAGGGTGTAGCCCCGGCTGTCGGCTTCCGGTTGCATGATTTCGCTGTCGACACTTGGGAGCGGTGACTGGCTGAACGGGCGCTGGGTTTTGGTGGTGCTGGCGTTGAGGCCGGCACTCAGGTCGTGGCGGCCAATGGATTTCGCCAGCGCAGTTTGCATGCCCCAGGTGTCGGTATCGTAGTTGGAGTTGACTGTTTCCATTGACCTGGCGGTGCTGTCCGGCATCCAGGTCCAGTCATGGGCCTCGGTGTGCTGGTAGTAGACTTTGGTCGACACGCTGTCGAGATAGTCATTCATTGGCGTCCAGTCGTCTTTCAGACTGATGCCCCAACGGCGAGTCTGACTGGTCTGATTGGCATCGCCAACGATGCTGTTACCTCTGCTATCCCAGCTGTCAAAATGGGTATGGTTGGTCTTATGGTAGTAGTCGAGTGTGCTGGTGAGTTTGTGGTCATCATTCGGCTGCCAGATGCCGGAGGCTATAAAGGCATCGGAGTGCCAGTTGGCCGGATAGGCGTCAGTTTTATCGCTGTTATTTGCGGTTTCCTGACCATCACGGCGGCTGTAGACGAAAATGCCGCGCAGGGTTTCATCTCCGCCAGCCACCGTCACGCCGTTATGCCAGCTGCGGTCGGCAGAGTCGTAGCCACTGCGGTAGCCGAAGGCGCTGGTTTTTCCCGGATGCAGATAGTCATCGGCGGATTTCGGCTGGAAGGAGACGCGGCCGCCGATAGAGGTGTTGGCGGTTTCAGTCGGGGTGGCCCCGGACTGAATATCGACGCTGCCGTACATATACGGGTCGATGTAATCGCGACCGATACCAAAGGTATTCAGACCGGCACGGCCGACGTAGCCGCGTCCGGTCGCATCCGGTTGCGCGATGCCGTCAACATCAATCCCGACGCGGTTGCTTTCCAGCCCGCGAATGTTATAACCGGTATAGCCGCCGCGGTCGAAGCCGCTTTTGCCGTTACCCGAGCCGCCGCTGGCGCCGGTCGCGCTGATAAGTGGTTCGTAACGCATGACGGAACCAAAATCTTTGGCCCCTTTGTCCTGCAGCTCCTGCGCGCTGACTGAATGTTCGCTGCCGGCTTTGAGCACGGGGGCGGGCGCCGTGACGGTCATCTGTTCGGAGGTATCCAATGATGTATCGCTGGTGGTGGTGTGTGCGGTGGTATCAGCTGCCCCGGCGGTCGTCTGATAGATTGCTGTAAGCAACGAAGTCACCAGCAGGCTTGTCTTAAACCAGGCCGGTGATTGAGTCGATTTATACATAGTAGCCACGCCTTGATAATTATTAGTATCGGCTCACGTGTTACTTCCAGATTTGCAGGCGAGTCCCGTTGCTTCCGTTAGCGGACTCTGTTTCTCCATGATTATTTATTGCGAATGGTAATGATAGGTATTATCGTTTGCAACAAAATAATCATTTATTCCTCATTTAATCTGCAATTTGTTTACAATCGGCCCTTTACATACCGCGAGAACATCATGAGTCACAAAGCCGCGATTACGATCAACTACTGCTCCCAATGTAACTGGATGCTGCGCGCCAGTTGGATGGCTCAGGAGCTGCTGCATACGTTCAGTACCGATATCGGCTCGGTCACGCTGGTTCCGGGCACCGGCGGCATCTTCACCATTACCGTCGACGACGTACAAATCTGGGACCGCAAGCAGGATGAGGGGTTCCCGGACGCGGCGGAACTCAAGCGCCGGGTACGTGATGTCTGCTTCCCGGAGAAGTCGCTGGGCCATGTTGATAAGCCTGCTGATCCGGTATAAGAGGCAGGGGAAAACGGCTGCGTCAGATGCCATAAAGGTGTATTATTTTTGCCTCTTTATTGAGGGAGAAGCGCAATGGCGGGTCAACGCATCGAGCGGGAAAAAAAGACTATCCGCAGCATGATTTTGCTCTATCAGCGCCGCTGTCCGGACGCGCAGGCCGATGTGGAACATTATCAGGCGCTGAATGCCTATGCCGATAAGCGGCTGGATACGTGCGTGTTTGGTGAAGAGAAGCCGGCCTGTAAGCAGTGCCCGGTCCACTGCTACCAGCCGGCAAAACGCGAAGAAATGAAGCAGATCATGCGTTGGGCGGGGCCGCGAATGCTCTGGCGTCACCCGATTCTGACGATTCGCCACCTGATTGATGACCGGCGACCCGTGCCAGAACTTCCGGAAAAATACCGACCCAAAAAGTCGCGGTGATTTCCCCGGCTAGCGCTGCGCTCAGGCGGGCTTCAACGCGTGCGGTCTGTCGTCGCCCGGGTAAGGCGTCAGCGGCGCTCCGGAGCCTCTGCGGACATCGCCTGAGTTTGATTGTCGCGAACCGACGTCCAGACAAATGTGATAATAAACAGCGCGGTAAACAACACGACGATGGTCGGCGCCGGGGCGCTATCAAGGTAAAACGATAACCATACGCCGCCCAGCGAACAGCTTACGGCAATCCCCACAGCCAGCAGCAGCGCGTGGATAAAACGCCGGGTCAGCAGCAGAGCAATGGCGCCGGGGGCAATCAACAGCGAAATTGACAGAATAATTCCCACCGCTTTGAGCGTTGCCACGATGGTCAGAGCAATCATGCACAGCAGTCCGTAGTGCAGCAGGCCACAGCGTAATCCGCTGGCCTTCGCCTGGTGCGGATCGAAGGCATGAAGTAGAAAATCGCGCCACTTTAGTCCGATAATCAGTGCAATCACTAGCGCAATCGCCGACGTTTGCCCAATATCGTTGGCGGAAATCCCCAGCATGTCGCCAAACAGAATATGGTCGAGATGGACTTCGGACTGAATGGCGACATACAGCACCAGCCCGGCGCCAAACATTCCGGAAAAGATAATACCCATAATGGTATCGCGTTTGATGCGGCTGTTATCGTCGAGATAGCCGGTCGCGATGGCGCAGAAGAGTCCGGCAACAAAGGCGCCAACGGCGAACGGAATGCCGATAATATAGGCCGCCACCACGCCGGGAAAGACCGCATGGCTCATGGCATCGCCCATCAACGCCCAGCCTTTCAGCACCAGAAAAACCGACAGCAGCGCGCAGGGAATGGCGACGATCGTTGCCACCAGCATGGCGTTGACCATAAACGAAAACTGCAACGGTTCGAGAAGCGTGGTCAGCAGCATGAGTCCTCCCTGGCGCGGCGGCGGTTGGCCAGCAGGCCGTGTTTTGGCGCAAAGACAAAGGTCATCAGAAAAAGCAAGGTTTGCGCCACGACGATAATGCCGCCGGTTGCACCATCCAGATAGTAGCTCAGCCAGGCGCCGAAAAAACTGGTCAGGCTGCCAATCGCGACGGCAATCGCCAGCAGGCGTGGGAAGCGGTCAGTCAGCAGCCAGGCGGTCGCTCCTGGTGTGACCACCAGACAAATCACCAGAAAGGCGCCCACTGTTTGCAATGCCGCCACGGTACAGGCGGCCAGCAGCGTGAAGAACAGCAGCTTCAGTCCGAGGGTGTTCAGACCAATGGAACGGGCGTGGTTCTCATCGAAAAAGGTCACCATCAGGTCTTTCCATTTCAGCAGCAGAAGCGCCATTGAAATTGAGCCGATGGCCGCCAGTTGAATAATATCTTCCGGGGCGATCGCCAGGATATTGCCGAGAATAATGGTCTGGATATTCACCGAGGTGGGGTTGAGCGACACCATAAACAACCCGATGCCGAAAAACGACGAAAAAATCAGACCGATAATGGCATCCTCTTTGAGCTTCGAACGCTGATTGAGAAACAGCATGCTACCCGCCGCCAGCCCTCCGGAGAGAAAGGCGCCGACGGCGAAGGGCAGGCCGAGCATATAAGCTCCCGCCACGCCGGGTACGATGGAGTGGGAGAGGGCATCGCCGATCAGCGACCAGCCTTTCAGCATCAGGTAGCAGGAGAGAAAGGCGCACACGCCGCCCACCAGCGCCGAGACCCACATCGCATTCAGCATATACTGATAGCCGAACGGCTCTGTCAGCCAGCTCATCCTTCACCCCCTGTCGCTCGACGGCTGATAAACGGCCGTTCATCGTCGGTGATAATCTGCTCTTCTCCGCCGCTGAGCACCACGTGGCGCAGCACGCCGCTGAAGGCGAGTTCGAGATTGGCAGCGGTAAAGGTCGTTGTCGTCGGACCGCTGGCCAGTACGGTACCTTTGACCATCACCGTGTAATCGCAAAACTCGCTGACCGAACCGAGATTGTGGGTCGAGACCAGTAGAGTGCAGCCGTCATCGCGCAACTCGCGCAGCAGGGCGATGATTTGGGTTTCGGTCTGGACGTCAACGCCGGTAAACGGCTCATCCAGCAGAATGACCTTGCCCTGCTGAGCGATGGCGCGGGCAAGAAACACCCGTTTTTTCTGCCCGCCGGACAGCTCGCCGATTTGCCGATGGCGATAGTCGCTCATCCCGACGCGGGCCAGCGCCGCATCAACAACTTCCCGGTCATGGACTGTCGCCCGCCGCAGCCAGCCCATATGCCCGTAGCGGCCCATCATGACGACATCCTCCACCAATACCGGAAAGGTCCAGTCAACGTCCTCTGATTGCGGGACATAGGCCACCAGGTTCTGGCGCAGCGCGCGATGAACCGGCTGGCCGAGTATGGCAATTTCGCCATGGGCCAGACCAACAAAGCCCATCAGCGCTTTAAACAGCGTCGATTTTCCTGAACCGTTGATACCCACCAGCGCGGCAATTGAGCCGCGCGGCACGCTGAAGGTGGCCGCGCGCAGCGCGGTGTGGCCGTTGCGATAGGTCACGCTGACCTGGTTGACCGAGAGGCCTGACATATCGGCGCTCATGGCTGTTTCCTCATCCCGTCATTGATGCCTTGAACGATGGTTTGCGTTGTGACGCGCAGCAGATCCAGATAGGTCGGAACCGGGCCATCGGCGGCGCTCAGGGAGTCAACATAAAGCACGCCGCCATAGTGGGCGCCGGCTTCCCGCGCCACCTGGCGCGCCGGTTTATCTGAAATGGTGCTTTCGCTAAAGAGAGTCGGGATATGCTCTTTTTTCATGATATCGATGGTTTTACGCACCTGCTGCGGCGTGCCCTGCTGGTCGGCATTGATTGGCCACAGATAGCGCTCCTTCAGCCCATTATCGCGGGCCAGGTAGGAAAACGCGCCTTCACTGGTGACCAGCCAACGTTTTTCTTGCGGCAGTTTCGCCAGCTCCGCTTGCAACGGCGCCATGGTCTGGCGGATTTTCTCTTTATACACGGCGGCATTCTGACGATAGGTCTCCGCATTATCAGGATCGTATTTGATCAGCGCATTGCGGATATTATCGACGTAGATCAGTGCGTTATCCGCCGACATCCACGCGTGGGGGTTGGGCTTGCCGTTATAGGGGCCTTCGCTGATCCCCATTGGCTGAATGCCCTCGCTGACGACCACTTCCGGGACCCCGTTAAGATGCTGATAAAAGCGGGCGAACCACAGTTCGAGGTTCAGGCCGTTGCTGAGGATCAGCTGTGCCCCCTGGGCGCGTTTAATATCACCGGGCGTCGGTTGATATTCGTGGATCTCGGCGCCGGGTTTGGTAATCGAGCTGACCTGGGCCGCCTCTCCGGCGACGTTTTGCGCCATATCGGCAATCACGGTAAACGTGGTAATCACTTTGAATTTTTCACGGGCCTGAGCCGGGGCGAGCGCCAGCAGGCCGAGCATAGCGGTAAAGATCAGGTGCTTCAGAGGCGGCAGGTGCAGCATAGGATCCCTCTCATTGATGTGGTTAATTAATCATCTGTTATAGCCATTGCTATGTTATATAGCACAGGCTATTTACAAATGAAAATGATTATTATTTGTATGTTGGGGTAAGCAGAAAATGGCAAGGAGCTACAAAGAACGCCGTTTGGTATGAGATGGCGTTTGATTACGGATTACGCGCGAATAGCGATGAGAATGGCAGAGGCTGTGCTCAGTGCAATCACCCGGCTGCCGTCGACCAGTTTCATCTCTTCCGGACTTTCATTGGTGACAGGGCGACGATATCGAAGCCCGCGTCGGTTTTGATGTGCGCCGTCGCGTTAACCGCCCCAACAGTGAAGTGGGTGACGCTACCGGCAAACGGGTTGCGCGCGGAGCATTTCAGGCCGCCATCCTCGTTGGCCAACACGACCCACGATGCTTTAATCTACGAATCTGCGCGATGGCTTCTTTACCGGCGACCAGACCCCGCGCCTCCTTGCTACTGCGAGTAACGATCGCCACCCGTTTTGCGCCGCCAGCGAGGGGCAATCCACTGGATCGTTGACCGTGCCGGTCAATGGGTTACCTGCTGATACCGCCATAAAATCGCCTTGTGCAGCTGATTAAGTGACTAGCGGACTTATACCAGCTCATCCTTATTAATGCCCAGGCGTTTCATGCGCGAAAGCAGCGTTGTACGTTTTAACCCCAGCCGCTGCGCCGCCCCTTTCGGCCCGGCAACCACGCCGTTGCTCTCTTTCAGCACCCGGACGATCAGCTGATATTCATCCTCGCCCTCTTGCGCAAGCACCTCCGCCGCCATCGTCTCCTCTTCAATATTCATCTCTGGCAGCGACAGTTGCAGCACGCTACCGCGCGTTAACAGCACCGCGCGTTCAATCACGTTTTCCAGCTCACGAACGTTGCCCGGCCACTCCATGTGGCTCAGTGTCCGCAGGGTTTCTGCCGGAATGCTGTCGATGTTACGCCCGAGGCGGCGGGCAATTTTAAAGGTGAACGCTTTGACCAACAGCGGGATATCGTCCGGACGCTCACGCAGCGGCGGCAGGTGGATCGGAAAGACATTCAGACGATAGTAGAGATCGCTGCGGAATTCGCGATCGGCGACCATCTGCCTGAGATCGCGGTTAGTGGCGGCGATCAGCCGGACATCAGTGCGGATCAGCTTGTTACTGCCGAGGCGTTCAAACTCCTGTTCCTGCAGAACCCGCAGTAGCTTCGGCTGAAGTTCCAGCGGCATGTCGCCCACTTCATCGAGAAATAATGAGCTTTTATCCGCCAGTTCGAAACGGCCGATACGCTGGGCGCTGGCTCCGGTAAACGCGCCGCGCTCATGGCCGAAGAGATCGCTTTCCAGCAGCCCGGCGGGCATCGCGGCGCAGTTCATCTTCACCATTCGCCGTGCGTTACGGCCGCTGAGATTATGAATAGCACGGGCAATCAGCTCTTTGCCGGTGCCGGTTTCGCCGAGGATCAGAACGGTACTGTCGCTTTGGGCGACCATCTCGACCTGTTTGAGTACGTTGTGCATGGCTTCGCTGCGGCCAATAATTTCGCCAAACTCGCTCTCGACATTATTCAGCTGTTCGGTGAGCGCCAGATTTTCATCCACCAGCCGTTCTTTCAATCGCTGAATTTCGCGGTAAGCGAGGGCATTATCGATGGCGATCGACACGCGCTCGGCAATTTGCCGCAGCAGCTTGAGGTTGGTGGTGGTGAATACCTTTTCATCGCACTGCGCCAGCTTCAGCACGCCCAGCAGTGTATTGCCGGACATCAGCGGCAGCAGGCACAGCGTTTGAATCTGGTTGCCCCACATCTCAAAAAGCATTTTTTCGTACGGCGCCAGCGAGTCGTGCTCATGTAAATTGAGCAGTAGCATCTCTTTGCTTTTGAACACCCGTTCGGTCAGCGTACCGGCTTCATTCACCTCGCTCTGATCGTGCACCGGATGGCTGGCGTCGAGATAATGGGTCGAGTAGATATTCAGTTTGCCCTTGCGGTTGCTGCGCAGCACCACGCTGATCGCGTCAATGCGGAAATAGTGGTGAATCTCTTTGGCCACTTCGCTGACCAGCTCATCGATATCCAGACGGGAGAGCACGGCGTTAGTGATAGCAACCAAAATGCGAAAGTTGTCGCGCTCGTGGCACAACAGATCATAATCGACGTTGTTGCTGACCCGGCTCTGGATCTGCTCGGTCACCACGGCAACCAACTGAGTAAACGTATGCAGCCGATGGAACTCTTTCTCGGTCCACGCGCGGGCGTCGTGGCGGATAAACTCGCATCCGCCAAAGATGCGACCTTCCGCCGCCAGCGGCAGCAGGCCGTAATAGCCAAACGGTGGATAGAGTCCGCTACTGGCCAACTGTGGCCAGGCCTCGACAAAGGTCGCATTGTCACAGTGCAGCGCATCGGGACGCGACAGCAGGCGACGTACTGGCCCATGCGCCAGTACGGTCTCATCTTCATAGCTGACCGGCAGGCCCGCTTCGTCGCAGGCGTACCTTGCCGCGCGATGGTTTCCGGCGTTCCACAGAATAATCGCCGCACGATCCGCCAGCGCAGATTGCTGAACCAGACGGGTCAGTGTTTCACTCAGCGCCGCCAGGTCAGGCTGCTGTAATAAAATACGGGTGATATCGAACAGCCCTTGCTGCCCGAAATCGCCCAATGGTGTATACGACATTGCTTAAGTCCAAAACGCACCCGCAAAGCGGCGCGTAAGAAAGTGGTGACACAAATAATAGTATGTTAATGAAGCGGTTGCCGCCGCCGTTCGCCCATCCGTGGTTGCCCGCGGATTTGGGTCGGATAATGATGCTGAAAGTCTGATTCTTTTCTGGTTCTTTTCCCGGCTCGCGCTGCGCTTATCCGGGCTACAGGTTCTGCAGGTTCTGCGCTTAGCCGGACTACAGCTCCGTGCGTAGCCGGTAGCCCGGATAAGGCGTTAGCCGCAATCCGGGGATCCTACCCCCGTTAACAAATTCGCGGCAGCGGCTCGGCGTGGGGAAGGTCCAGCGTACGCTTCACGCCGTACAGGCCAATCGTGCGCACCCCGCTACGCTCGACTACGTCGCCGATAATCGCGGCGTGGCGGCCAAACGGATGGCTTTGAAGCTGCGCCAGCGCGGCCTCAGCCGCTTCCCGGGCGACGGCAATCACCAGTTTGCCTTCATTGGCGAAGTTAAGCGCGTCCAGGCCTAACAGCTCGCACACCCCGCGCACGGTCTCGTTCACCGGCAGCTTCTGTTCATGCAGTTCAATGCCGCAGCCGCTGGCGGCGGCAAATTCATGGGCCACGGCGTTCACTCCGCCGCGGGTTGCATCGCGCAGCGCTTTAATGCCGGGAATGGCGCGCAGCGTCTGAATTAAAGGCGTCAGCACCGCGCAATCGCTGGACAGCGCGCCGTCCAGCCCCAGCTGTTCGCGGAGGTTGAGAATGGTGGCGCCGTGGTCGCCCAGCGTACCACTGGCCAGTAGCACGTCGCCGGGAGCGATCTGCTGCGCGCCCCAGCGAATATCCGTCGGAATGGCGCCGATCCCGGCGGTATTGATAAACAGCTTATCCGCTGCACCACGTGGGACGACTTTGGTATCGCCGGTGACGATGGCGATCTCAGCGGCCTGCGCGGTACGGGCCATGCTGTTGACCACGCGTTCCAGCGTGGCCATCTCCAGCCCCTCTTCGAGGATAAACCCGCAGGAAAGATAGCGCGGCAGGGCGCCGCTGACTGCCACGTCGTTGGCGGTGCCACATACTGCCAGCTTGCCGATGTCGCCACCGGGGAAAAACAGCGGATCGATAACGTAGCTGTCGGTGGAGAAGGCGAGACGATCGCCCTGAGCGGTAAGCTGTGCCAGATCGAGACGCGCCTGATCTTCCTGCTCTGCCAGCCACGGGTTGGCGAAAGCCTGCATAAACAGGGAGGCGATCAGCTGTTGCATCGCCTGACCTCCGCTACCGTGAGCTAACTGGACGCTTTTCATACTTCATTTTCCTGACTACGATATTGATACCAGGCGGCGCAAGCGCCTTCTGATGAGACCATCAGCGCGCCAAACGCGCTTTGCGGGTTACAGACTTGCCCGAACAGCGGGCACTGATGCGGCTTACAGCGGCCGGTCAGCACATCGCCACAGCGGGCCCGCGGATCGTCGCAGACGCGCTGCGGCGCCGGCTGAAAATGGGCTTCAGCGTCAAAGCGCTGATAGGCGGGCGTCAGGCGCACGCCGGAGTTGTTAATGACCCCCAGCCCGCGCCATTCGCTATCGCCGGACAGGCAGAAAACGTCAGCAATCGCCGCTTGTGCCAGCGGGTTGCCTTCATCAGGTACCACGCGGCGGTACTGATTTTCGACCTGACTGCGTTGCGCTATTGTCTGCTCAACCAGCATCACCGCGCCTTGCAGTAGATCAAGAGGTTCGAAACCAGCGACCACTAAAGGACGCCGGTAGTCGCTGGCGATAAATCCGTAGGCCTCGGTGCCGATAACCATACTGACATGGCCCGGGGCAAGAAAGGCATCGATACTGTTATCAGGCTGGTCGAGCAGGCTGCGCAGGGTCGGGAGCAGGGTGATGTGCTGACAAAAAAAGAAAAAGTTATCCACGTCGCGCTCGCGGGCCTGACGCAGCGTCAGCGCGGTAGCGGGCATGGTGGTTTCAAAACCGAGGCCGAAGAAGGCTACCTCCCGTTGCGGGTTCTGCTGCGCCAGCTTCAGCGCATCCATCGGTGAATAGACGATACGCACATCGGCGCCGCGGGATTTCGCCAGTAGCAGAGAGCCGTTTTGGCCGGGCACGCGCATGGCGTCGCCGAAGGTGCAGAAAATCACCCCCGGGCGGCTGGCGATATCGATACAGGTGTCGATACGCCCCATTGGCAGGACGCAGACCGGGCAGCCGGGGCCATGAATAAATTCAATATTCTCCGGCAGCAACTGATCGAGACCGAATTTAAAGATGGCGTGCGTATGGCCGCCGCACACTTCCATAATGCGCAGCGGATGCCCGGCGGTATGAGGCAGCAGATGCGCACGCGCCCGAAGATGCTCAACCAGCTGCATCACCTGCTCCGGCGCGCGATATTCATCAACAAAACGCATTATCGCTCCTCGCCGTACAGCAGCGCGCCCACGTCCGGCTCGACTTCAAACATGTTTTGCAGCGCTTCAAGGGTATCGCGGGCTTCCGCTTCATTAATGATGCTCATGGCGAAGCCCACGTGGACCAGTACCCACTGGCCGAGTCGCGGTTGCCCCTGCCCGTCAACGCTTCCTACCAGCGTCAGATCGACTTCGCGCTGGATGCCGCACACTTCGACCTTCGCCAGGTTGCCGTCGATGGCGCAGATCTGCCCCGGAATGCCTATGCACATGTCTGCGCCTCCAGCCAACTGAGCCACTTATCCATGCCTTCGCCGTTGGTGGCAGACAGCATAATGATCTCAATATGCGGATTGACCTCCCGCGCGTAGGCAAGGCACTTCGCCACATCAAAGTTGAGGTACGGCAACAGGTCGATTTTATTCAACAGCATCAGGCTGGCGGCGGCGAACATATGCGGATACTTCAGCGGTTTATCTTCGCCTTCTGTGACCGACAGCACCGCCACCTTGTGACGTTCGCCGAGGTCGAAACTCGCCGGACACACCAGGTTACCGACGTTTTCAATAAACAGAATGCCATTATCCGCCAGCGGCAGACGCGGGGCGGCATCGGCAATCATCTGCGCATCAAGGTGGCAGCCCTTCCCGGTGTTGACCTGAATGGCTGGCGTGCCGGTGGCGCGAATGCGTGCCGCATCATTGACCGTCTGTTGGTCGCCTTCAATGACCGCGCAGGCGGTTTTTCCTTTCAGACGCAGCAAGGTTTCACTCAGCAGCGTGGTTTTGCCGGATCCCGGGCTGGAGACCAGGTTCAGCACCAACTGGCCGCGCGCGGCAAAGCGCGCACGGTTGCGGGCCGCCAGACGATTGTTCTTATCCAGCACGTCGACTTCGACTGCCAGCATCCTGCGCTGGCTTTGACCCGGCGCATGGGTGCCCGCTTCGCCGTGGCCGTAGTGCAGGTCGCCGCTCTCTGAGCGGGTGGGGGAGAAGCTATCGGTTTTGACGCCGGTAATTGTCATGGTCTGGCGCGGGGCTGGCGCGAAGGGGGCGCTGCGAAACGCCGAGTGGGGGTTATGCTCATCACCTTCGATATAAAGGTTGCCTTCCCCACAGCCGCAAGTGGTACACATAGTTTTACTCCTGATCTATCCCGTCATTCTTCGCGTGTCTCTTTACTGGCTGGCTGCCATCAGACACTCAAATTAAGCGTGGATCACTTCTATTCGCTGAATCTGTAAGCCGTCGTCCGCCACAATCTGCAGCGTGTCGCTCTGGCACTGCGGGCAGCGCCGCACATGCTGCGAGATGAGATGCACGTACTGCTGGCAGGATTCACACCAGCATTCGGCCTGTTGCTCGGCAATATGCAGTTCACAGCCTTCCGCCAGCGTGCCGCGGCACACCAGTTCAAAACAGAAGGTCAATGCGCTGGCTTCCACGCAGGAAAATGCGCCGACTTTCAGCCACACGCCGGTAACCCGATGTGCGCCGGCCTGCTGCGCCTGCTGTTCAATAATTTCCAGCGCCCGCTGGCTAAGAGTGATTTCGTGCATGGTCGCCTCCGTATCGCGATGGGCCATGTATGCAATAACGAGGCCAGGTCATAGCTGCTGTCGGATGAACTGTCGATGACGACAGCTGACGGATGTCATCGACATGTCAGTACGGCGCGAATTTTTATTAAAATCATTAAATATCAACTAATTAAAATTTGGCATAAAAAGTGCTAGTTACGGTGCATCTCATGCAACCGAGGACACCGAGATGACTATTTGGGAAATAAGTGAAAAGGCGGACTACATCGCCGACCGTCACCGTCGCTATCAGGATCAGTGGCGTCAGTACTGCAATTCGCTGGTTCAGGGCATCACCCTGTCAAAAGCGCGTTTGCATCATGCGATGAGCTGTGCGCCGGATAAAGAGCTGTGCTTCGTCCTGTTTGAACATTTTCAGGTGTATGTCGCGCTGGCGGAAGGGTTCAACAACCACACCATCGAGTACTACGTCGAAACACGAAATGGTGATGATAAACGATTGATTGCTAAAGCAACGCTGGCATCCGATGGCACTGTTGACGACCGGTTCAGCAACCGTTCGCGCGAACAGGTGCTGGAACATTACCTGGCCATTATTGCCAGCGTCTATGACCGTCTGTATGACGCCATGGAACATGACCAGCCGGTGGATTTAAGCCATCTGGCGCTGGCCCATTAATCGTAAGGTGTCGACAGGTGTCGAAAATGACATCTGAACTCCCTGATTTCGTCAAAAATGACTTTCACCCGAGGATTGCCCGGTGAACCGTTTTGTAATTGCTGACTCCACTGTCTGTATCGGCTGCCGCACCTGCGAAGCCGCCTGCTCAGAGACGCATCGGCAGTACGGCCTGCAGGCCATGCCGCGACTGCAGGTCATGCGTAATGAAAAAGAATCGGCGCCGCAAATGTGCCACCACTGCGAAGATGCCCCCTGCGCCGCCGTGTGTCCGGTTAATGCGATCAATCGCGTCGATGGCGCGGTGCAACTGAATGAAAGCCTGTGCGTAAGCTGCAAGCTGTGCGGTATTGCCTGCCCGTTCGGGGCGATTGAATTTTCCGGCAGCCGTCCGCTCGATATTCCGGCCAACGCCAATACCCCTATGGCGCCCGCTGCGCCACCGGCGCCAGCTCGCGTCAGTTCGTTGCTCGACTGGGTGCCCGGCGTGCGCGCTATCGCCGTGAAATGTGATCTGTGCCATTTCGATGAGCAGGGACCCGCCTGCGTGCGCACCTGTCCGACGAAAGCACTGTTGCTGGTGGATATCCGCGATATCGCCCAGGCCAGCAAGCGCAAGCGTGAGCTGACCTTTAATACCGACCTTGGCGATATGTCGCTGTTTCAGTCGCAACAGGAGGGCGTGAAATGAGCGTGATTTCTTTAGTGAACCAGGCGGTGCTGTGGTATGCCGCCAGCGGCGTGCTGGCATTTATCTTTAGCCCGAGAAAACCGTTAAGCGGGGCGATTGCCGGGATCGGCGGCGCACTGGCCAGCGCAATGCTGATCGTCGCTGCTATCGCGACGCTGATAACCCCGGGACAGATAAGCGGCGGAATGTTGCACACGCTCTCTTTACCGGTTAGGGTCAACGGCATCAATGCACTATGGCTGCTCGCTATCGGCCTCAGCGCACTGCCCATCGCCCTGTTCAATATTGCCTGGCACCGCCATCCGCAGGTGAAAGCCAACGGTCTGCTGGTGAACCTGCTGCTGGCTTCGGCAACCTGTGCCGTGGTAGTGACCAACCTCGGTACGTTGGTGGTCATGGCGGAGATGATGGCCCTGTGCGGGGCATTTCTGACCGGCTGTGCGCAATCGGCAAAACTGTGGTTTGCGTTGGGACGTCTGGGAACGCTGCTGATGGCGTGGAGCTGCTGGCTGGTATGGTCGTTCTACGGCACCCTCGACCTGGCGCAGATTGGCTTGCTCGCTGCCCCCGGTCCGCAAAATATGCTGCTGTGGCTACCGGCGTTGGTCGGTTTCGCGCTGCTGGCGGGCGTTATCCCGCTGCACGGCTGGGCGCCGCAGGCGCACGCCGGTGCCAGCGCGCCGGCCGCCGCGCTGTTCTCAACGGTGGTGATGAAAGTGGGGCTGTTTGGCATGCTGACGGTCTCGCTTGCCGGTAACGCGCCGCCGCTGTGGTGGGGCATCTTGCTGCTGGTCGTGGGGATGATTACCGCATTTATCGGCGGACTGTATGCCCTGATGGAACACAATATTCAGCGCCTGCTGGCTTATCACACCCTGGAAAATATCGGCATTATTCTGTTGGGGCTTGGCACCTTCGTCACCGGCCTGGCGCTCAACAGCAATAGCCTGATGGCGCTGGGCTTCATCGGTGGAATGTACCACCTGATCAATCACAGTTTATTCAAAACGACGCTGTTCCTTGGCGCCGGTGCCGTGTGGTTCCGTACCGGCCACCGTGATATCGAAAAACTGGGCGGGATAGGGAAAAGAATGCCGCTGATTTCACTGGCTATGCTGGTCGGCCTGATGGCGATGGCTGCGCTGCCGCCGCTTAACGGTTTTGCTGGCGAGTGGGTTATCTACCAGTCCTTCTTCAAACTGAGCACCAGCGACGCCTTTATCGGCCGTCTGCTTGGGCCGCTGCTGGCCGTTGGCCTGGCGATGACCGGCGCGCTGGCGGTGATGTGTATGGCGAAAGTCTACGGTGTGACCTTCCTCGGCGCCCCGCGGACGCCAGAAGCGGAGAACGCCACCCGCGCCCCGGGACTGATGACGGTCAGCGTGGTACTCGCCGCGCTCTGCTGCGTGGCGGGCGGGGTCGCCGCGCCATGGTTGTTGACCCTGGTCATCGGGGTTTTACCGGTTCAGGTGCAGATCTCAAGCGTGGTGTCGCAGCCGCTGATCGCCATTCTGCTGCTGGCCTGTCCGCTGCTGCCGTTCCTGCTGATGCTCTTCTTTAAAGGCGATCGGCTACCGGCCCGCTCCCGCGGTGCAGCATGGGTTTGCGGCTATGATCATGAAAAATCGATGGTTATCACCGCTCACGGTTTTGCCATGCCGGTTAAAGAGGCCTTTGCGCCGCTGCTGAAATTGCGTCACTGGTTGAATCCGGTGCGTCTGATTCCCGGCTGGCAGTGCGCCTCGGCGCCAGCGCTGTTCCGCGGTGTGGCCCTGGTAGAGCTGGCGGCGTTGGTGGTTATTGTCATTTCGCGAGGAGCCTGATAATGAGCGTTTTAATTGCACTATTGCAGGCGCTGGTACTGTTTGCCGCCGCGCCGCTGTTGTCCGGGATCACCCGCGTGGCTCGCGCGCGCCTGCACAACCGTCGCGGACCGGGAGTGCTGCAGGAGTACCGGGATATTCTGAAACTGCTGGGTCGCCAGAGCGTCGGCCCGGACGCCTCCGGCTGGGTATTCCGCCTGACGCCGTATGTGATGGTGGGTGTCATGCTGACCATTGCCAGCGCGCTGCCGGTAGTCACCGTCGATTCGCCGATGGCAGGGCTGGGCGACCTGATCACGCTGATTTATCTCTTTGCTATCGCCCGCTTCTTCTTTGCTATCGCCGGTCTGGACACCGGCAGTCCCTTTACCGCACTGGGCAGCAGCCGCGAAGCGATGCTTGGCGTGCTGGTGGAGCCGATTTTGCTGCTTGGCCTGTGGGTGACGGCGCAGGTCGCCGGTTCCACCCATATCAGCAGCATCACCGATACCATTTATCACTGGCCCGCAGCCCACTCGCTACCGCTGGTCCTGGCACTGTGCGCCTGTGCGTTTGCCACCTTTATCGAAATGGGCAAGCTGCCGTTCGACCTGGCGGAAGCGGAGCAGGAACTGCAAGAAGGGCCGCTGACCGAATACAGCGGCAGCGGATTTGCGGTACTGAAATGGGGCATCAGCCTTAAGCAACTGGTGGTGCTGCAGATGTTCGTCGGCGTCTTTATTCCGTGGGGAGAGATGACCCGTTTTAGCCTCGGTGGCCTGCTGCTGGCGCTGGTTGCCGCCATTGTCAAACTGGTGGTCGGCGTGCTGATTATCGCGCTGTTTGAAAACAGCATGGCGCGTCTGCGTTTTTGTGCCACTTCCCGCGTGACCTGGGCCGGTTTTGGCTTTGCGTTTTTAGCTTTCGTCTCCTTGCTGGCGGCGTGATTAAGAGAGTTTGAACATGTCTGAAGAAAAAATCGGTCAACACTATCTTGCTGCGCTACATCAGGCCTTCCCGGGCGTGGTGCTGGACGAGGCCTGGCAGACCAAAGACCAGTTGACGGTCACGGTGAAGGTTAACTATCTGTCGGAAGTGGTCGAGTTCCTGTACTACCAGCAGGGAGGCTGGCTGTCGGTGCTGTTCGGCAACGACGAACGTAAGCTGAATGGCCACTATGCCGTGTATTACGTGCTGTCGATGGAGCAGGGGACCCGGTGCTGGGTAACCGTGCGCGTCGAAGTGGATGCCGACAAACCGGAATATCCGTCGGTGACGCCGCGCGTGCCTGCCGCCGTCTGGGGCGAGCGTGAAGTGCGTGATATGTACGGTCTGATCCCGGTGGGGCTACCGGATGAGCGCCGCCTGGTGCTGCCGGACGACTGGCCGGATGAACTCTATCCGCTGCGTAAAGACAGCATGGATTATCGTCAGCGCCCGGCGCCGACCACCGATGCGGAGACCTACGAGTTTATCAACGAGCTGGGCAGTAAGAAAAACAACGTGGTGCCGATTGGCCCGCTGCATGTCACTTCCGATGAACCCGGCCATTTCCGCCTGTTCGTTGACGGCGAGAATATTATCGACGCCGATTACCGACTGTTCTATGTCCACCGTGGTATGGAAAAGCTGGCGGAAACCCGCATGGGTTATAACGAAGTGACCTTCCTGTCGGACAGGGTGTGCGGTATCTGCGGCTTCGCCCACAGTACGGCCTATACCACCTCCGTTGAGAATGCGATGGGCATCGTGGTACCGGAACGCGCGCAGATGATCCGCGCCATTCTGCTGGAGGTGGAACGCCTGCACTCGCATTTGCTGAACCTCGGCCTTGCCTGCCATTTCACCGGTTTTGACTCCGGGTTTATGCAGTTCTTCCGCGTGCGTGAGACGTCAATGAAGATGGCGGAGATTCTCACCGGGGCGCGTAAAACCTACGGTATGAATCTGATTGGCGGCATCCGTCGCGATCTGTTGAAAGAGGACATGATCCAGACCAGAACGCTGGCGCAGCAGATGCGCCGCGATGTGCAGGAGCTGGTGGATATGCTGCTCAGCACGCCGAATATGGAACAGCGTACCGTTGGTATCGGTCGTCTTGACCCGCAAATCGCCCGCGACTTCAGCAACGTCGGTCCGATGGTCCGCGCCAGCGGCCACGCTCGCGACACCCGTGCCGACCACCCGTTTGTCGGTTACGGTCTGCTGCCGATGACGGTTCACAGCGAACAGGGCTGCGACGTTATTTCGCGCCTGAAGGTGCGTATCAACGAGGTGTATACCGCGCTGAATATGATTGACTTTGGCCTCGATAACCTGCCGGGCGGCCCGCTGGCGGTGGAAGGTTTCGCCTATATTCCGCACCGCTTTGCGCTGGGCTTCTCGGAGGCGCCGCGCGGGGATGATATCCACTGGAGCATGACCGGTGACAACCAGAAACTGTACCGCTGGCGCTGCCGTGCGGCCACCTACGCCAACTGGCCGACTCTGCGCTATATGCTGCGCGGCAACACCGTGTCCGACGCGCCGCTGATTATCGGCAGCCTCGATCCTTGTTACTCCTGTACGGACCGCATGACCGTGGTCGATGTACGGAAGAAAAAAAGCAAAGTGGTGCCGTACAAAGAGCTGGAGCGCTACAGCATCGAGCGTAAAAACTCGCCGCTGAAATAAGGAATCGCTATGTTTACCTTTATCAAAAAAGTGATCAAAACCGGCACCGCGACGCACGCCTACCCGCTGGAGCCGATGCCGGTAGATAAAAACTTTCGCGGCAAACCGGAACATACGCCGCAGCAGTGTATCGGCTGCGCGGCCTGTGTGAACGCCTGCCCGTCGAACGCGCTGACGGTGGAGACGGACCTGGTGACACGCGAGCTTGCCTGGCAGTTCGACCTCGGGCGCTGCATCTTCTGCGGTCGCTGCGAAGAGGTGTGCCCGACAGCGGCCATCAAGCTATCGCAGGCGTATGAGCTGGCGGTGTGGAAGAAAGAGGATTTCCTCCAGCAGTCGCGTTTTGCCATCTGCCACTGCCGGGTGTGCGAACGCCCGTTCGCCGTACAAAAAGAGATCGACTACGCTATCGCGCTGCTCGGGCACAACGGCGATACTCGCGCCGAGCTGCATCGTGAAAGCTTTGAGACCTGCCCGGAGTGTAAACGCCAGAAGTGCCTGGTGCCGTCCGACCGTATTGAACTGACTCGCCATATGAGAGAGGCCAGCTGATGAGCAATTTACTGGGCCCGCGCGATGAAAACGGCATCCCGGTGCCGATGACGGTGGAGGAATCCATCGCCAGCATGAAGGCATCGCTGCTGAAGAAAATTAAGCGTTCCGCCTATGTTTATCGCGTGGACTGCGGCGGTTGCAACGGCTGCGAAATTGAGATTTTCGCCACCCTGTCGCCGCTGTTTGATGCCGAGCGCTTTGGGATCAAAGTGGTTCCTTCGCCGCGCCATGCCGATATTCTGCTGTTTACCGGGGCGGTGACGCGTGCCATGCGTTCGCCAGCGCTGCGTGCCTGGCAGTCGGCGCCGGATCCGAAAATCTGCATCTCCTACGGCGCCTGCGGCAACAGCGGCGGTATTTTCCACGACCTTTACTGCGTGTGGGGCGGAACCGACAAAATTGTCCCGGTGGACGTCTATATTCCGGGCTGCCCGCCGACTCCTGCCGCCACGCTATACGGCTTTGCGATGGCGCTGGGTCTGCTGGAACAGAAGATTCACGCCCGTCTACCGAGCGAGCAGGATGATAAAGCGGCGGAAATTCTCCACCCCGGCATGGTGCAGCCGCTGCGTGTGCGGATCGACCGCGAAGCGCGTCGCCTGGCGGGTTACCGCTATGGGCGTCAGATTGCCGATGACTATATGCGCCTGCTGGCGCAGGGGGATAGCCAGGTGGTGCGCTGGCTGGAGGCGGAAAAAGATCCGCGTCTGACCGAGATCGTCACCCACCTGAACCAGGTGGTCGAAGGGGCGCGTATCCGATGAGTGAGATGGTGGTGTTCAGTCAACTGAGCCGTAAATTTATTGATGAGAATGACGCCACACCGGCCCCGGCGCAGCAGGTGGTCTATTACAGCCTGGCGATTGGCCACCACCTCGGGGTCATCGACTGCCTGGAGGCGGCGCTGAGCTGCCCGTGGGAAAATTATCTGGCGTGGATTGCCACTCTCGAAGAGGGCAGTATCGCGCGGCGTAAAATGGAAGGTGTGCCGAAGTACGGCGAGATAGTGATCGACAGCAATCATGTCGCGATGCTTGCCAACGCCTTCGATAAAGCGCAGGCCCGGCAGACCCCCGAACAGCAGGTGTGGAGCAAAACCATGCTTAACATGCTGCATGATATTCACCAGGAAAGCGCCATCTACCTGATGGTGAGGAGACTCCGTGACTGACGTTTTACTCTGTGTCGGCAATAGCCTGATGGGTGACGACGGTGCAGGCCCGCTGCTGGCTGAGATGTGCGCCGCCAAACCGGTCGGCGAATGGGTTGTTATTGACGGCGGCAGCGCCCCGGAAAATGACATCGTCGCCATTCGCGAACTGCGTCCTGAGCGCCTGCTGATCGTTGATGCCACCGATATGGGGCTCAACCCCGGCGAAATTCGTATGGTCGACCCGGATGATATCGCCGAAATGTCGATGATGACCACCCACAATATGCCGCTCAATTATCTGATCGATCAGTTGCAAGAGGATGTTGGTGAAGTGATTTTTCTCGGGATTCAGCCGGATATCGTCGGCTTTTATTACCCGATGACCCAGCAGATTAAGGATGCGGTCGAAGCGGTGTATAACAAGCTTAACGGCTGGCAGGGGACGGGCGGATTTGCGCCGCTGGAGGCGGCCGAAGAGTCCGCATTCCCCGGCTTGCGCTGACGCTTAGCCGGGCGACAAGACTACAAGCTGCACGACTCGTAGCCCTGCTAAGCATCGCACCAGCAGGGAAAACCGCCGGGCTGTGGCTTGCGCCGTACCGGGCTACAAGCTACCCGGGCCTACGGTTGCTGACGCTTAGCCGGGCGACAAGACTACAAGCCGCGCGATTCGTAGCCCTGCTAAGCATCGCGCCGCCCGGCAATACACACTCTACTCGAGGTCTTCGCCGTTGCTGGCAATTACCTTCTTGTACCACCAGAAGGACTTTTTACGTTTGCGCGCCAGCGTGCCGTTGCCGGCATCGTCGCGATCAACGTACACAAAGCCATAGCGTTTGCTCATCTCGCCGGTTGAGGCAGAAACCAGATCGATACACCCCCAGCTGGTGTAGCCCATCACCGGGATCCCGTCCTCAATCGCATCGCGCATCGCTTTGATATGCTCGCGCAAATAACTGATGCGGTAGTCATCATGAATCTCGCCATTGGGGTCGATCTCATCCCGGGCGCCGAGGCCGTTTTCCACCAGGAACAGCGGCTTCTGATAGCGGTCATACATCATATTCATGGTGATGCGCAGACCGAGCGGGTCAATCCCCCAGCCCCATTCACTGACCTGAATATGCGGGTTCTTCAGTGATTTTACGATATTGGCGGCGTTGGTGTTATGCGCATTCATCTCCGCTGACGCGCAGCGCGAGGCGTAATAGCTGAAAGAGACAAAATCAACGGTATGCTTGAGAATCTCGTCATCGCCCGGCTCCCTGGCAATCACCACCCCTTTTTCACGGAATACCCGCGCAGCCCATACCGGGTAGGCGCCGCGCGCCTGAACATCAATAAAGAACAGGTTCTCCCGGTCTTTTTCCAGCGCCATCCACACATCTTCCGGCTTACAGGAGTATGGATAAAAATTACCGCCCGCCAGCATACAGCCAACCTGATTGTGCGGGTTGACTTCGTGGGCGATTTGAGTCGCCAGCGCGCTGGCCACCAGCTCGTGGTGAGCCGCCTGGTATTTCACCTGCTCCTGGTTCTCTCCCTCTTCAAACACCAACCCGGCGCCGGAGTAGGGGCTATGGAGCATGATGTTGATTTCGTTGAAGGTCAGCCAGTACTTCACCAGTCCGTCGAAGGCTTCAAAGCAGGTACGGGCGTAGCGGGTAAAGAACTCCACCATTTTACGATTGCGCCATGAACCGTATTCCATCACCAGGTGCATCGGCACATCGAAGTGGCAGAGGGTCACCAGCGGCTCAATCCCGTATTTTTTGCACTCCTCGAACAGCGAGCGATAAAAGGCGATCCCTTCTTGATTTGGCTCGAGTTCATCGCCGTTGGGATACAGGCGACTCCAGGCAATTGAAGTGCGGAAGACGCTAAAGCCCATCTCCGCCATCAGGGCGATATCTTCTTTATAGCGATGATAAAAATCGATGGCCTCGTGGCTCGGGTAAAATTCATCATCACGCAGCTGAAAACGCTTTTCCAGCCCGAGCTTTACCGGCATGCGGTTCGCGCCGTGGGGAAGTGTATCCACGGTGGTCAGCCCTTTGCCGCCCTCGAGATACCCCCCTTCAGACTGGTTTGCGGCCAGCGCGCCGCCCCATAAAAAGCCGTGTGGAAAAGTCGACATGCGTTACCTCGTTTTCAAAAAATCGTATTCAGACGTGTGATGGTCGGGTCGTGGTCTGGCGCGCTCTGGCATCGGCAGCGGCCTCTTCCACCGGGATATCTTCAAAGCCGAGCAGCAGCGTCAACACGAAGGAGAGCACAACTGCCAGCGCCATCACGCCGAAGACCCAGACGATGGTCATCGGATTCGCCGGGTCGAAAAACTGGACGCTGGTGAACAGGCCCGGCGCCGCCATCGAGTGGCTGGCAAGCCCGGCGATACCGGCCACCGCGCCGCAGATAAAACCGCTGATCAGGCTGGCGATCAGCGGACGTTTGAGGCGCACCGCGACGCCATAGAGCGCGGGTTCGGAGATACCGGCCAGAATGGCGGAGGCCGCGGCTGCCAGCGCGGTCTGGCGCAGTTCCGGATTTTTGGTTTTCCAGGCTACCGCCAGTGATGAGCCGCCCAGCGACAGGTTGGCGCCGATTTCTGACGGCATTACCATCCCTTCTTTACCGGTTTCCGCAATGGTCTGAATAATGGTCGGGGTGAAAACGCGGTGCATCCCGGTCATCACCAGCAGCGGCCACAGGGCGCCCATAATGGCCACTGACAGCCAGCCCAGATAGCTATGAATGGTGTACACCAACGCGGAGATGGCGCTGCCGATCCAGATCCCGAGCGGGCCTATCAACAGAATCGCCAGCGGAGCGGCAATCAGCACGATCAGCATCGGCTTGAGGAAGTTTTTCGTCACCGCCGGAGTAATGCGATCGACCCAGCGCTCGATATATGACAGGCACCAGGTCATCACCAGCGCCGGAATAACGGTATAGGTGTATTTCACCGCCATCACCGGAATAAAGGCGAATTCGACGTGTTCACCCTGTGCCGCTTTCGCCATTAGCTCAATAAAGCTCGGATGGACCAGTACCCCGGCAATGGCAATCGCCAGCGACATATTGGTTTTGAATTTTACCGCCGCAGAGGCGGCGACCATCAGAGGCAGGAAGAAAAAGGCGCCGTCGCCGATAACGGTCAAAATGGTCAGCGTGGGCGAACCTTTAGGCAAGACGCCGCTCATCTCGAGGATCATCGCCAGCAGTTTGACCATCGATCCGCCGATGATGGCAGGGATCAACGGCGACATGGTGCCGATCAGCGCATCGAGGATCCCGGCGCCGATACGTTTTAACGTCAGCGGCGGTTTACCCTGAGGTTCCGCGGGGCGCATATCGTCCGGCAGCAGGTTGACCACTTCGCGAAACGCCTGCGATACCGTATTGCCGATGATGACCTGGCACTGGTTGCCGCTACGCACCACACCAAGTACACCCTTCAGGCTTTTCAGCGCGGTACTGTCCACCCGTGCGTCATCTTTGACCACAAAACGCAGACGGGTCATACAATGGGTGACTGCTGTGATGTTATCCGCCCCGCCTGTTGCCGTCACAATTTGCTTCGCCAGGGCTGCGTAATTTTTAGACATCGGATTTTATCCTGTTTAATCAATAGGGTACTGGCTAGTTATCGCACCTGAGGATCGTGCGCTATCAGGGATATATAGGAAACCGGTTCCACAAAATCATGATGAGTTTCATTTGATCTCACAAGAGATAAAAAAATCATTTTTCCGTTTTGTGATTTTGATCGCCATGTGAGGCGAAAAAGAATCTGCGCCGCGCGTGCGTCAAAGCTGTAAAACGACGAGGTGTGCAGTACACTGCGGGCATCTTTTGCAACAGGAAGAACAACATGGCAACGATGCTGGAGGTGGCGAAACGCGCGGGGGTATCGAAGGCGACCGTTTCCCGGGTACTGTCGGGCAACGGCTACGTTAGCCAGGAAACGAAAGATCGCGTATTCCAGGCCGTGGCGGAAAGCGGTTACCGGCCCAATCTGTTGGCACGTAACCTGGCCACCAAAAAGAGCCAGACGCTGGGGCTGGTGGTCACCAACACCCTTTATCACGGGGTCTATTTTAGCGAGTTGCTGTTTCACGTTGCGCGGATGACAGAAGATAAGGGACGACAGCTGATTCTGGCCGACGGCAAGCACAGCGCGGAAGAAGAGCGCGAGGCGATCCAGTACCTGCTCGATCTGCGCTGCGATGCCATCATCATCTATCCACGTTTTCTCAGCGTTGATGAAATGGACGAGATCGTGGAAAACCAGCCGCAGCCAATTATGGTGCTCAACCGCCGTCTGCGGCGCAACGCCAGCCACTGTGTCTGGTCCGATCAAAAAGCCTCGGCGTTTACGGCGGTCGAAAAACTGATTACCCGCGGCCATCGCGATATTGCGTTTATCACCGGTTCGCTGGATTCGCCGACCGGGATTGAACGTCTTTCCGGCTATAAAGATGCGCTGACAAAACACGGGATTTCGCTGAAGAATGACCTGATTGTTGAGGGCAAGTGGACGCCGGAAAGCGGGGCGGCTGGCGTAGAGACGCTGCGTCAGCGCGATGCCCGTTACAGTGCGCTGGTGGCAAGCAATGACGACATGGCGATTGGCGCGATGAAGCAGCTACATCAGCAGGGGGTGCGGATTCCGCAACAGGTCTCGGTCATCGGGTTCGATGATATCGTGCTGGCGCCGTATATGGTTCCGGCGCTCTCCAGCGTTAAAATACCGGTGACGGAGATGATCAAGGAGAGTATTAACCGACTGATCTTTATGCTCGACGGCGGCGATTTAAAATATCAGCAAACCTTCCCCGGCGAGCTGCTTGAACGTGACTCGATTGCCCAGGGACCGTTTGCCTGACGTCGTCATCTGTCATCGTCAGATATGACGATGACAGAACCTGCTTCCCACCTTTATACCATTCATTTCCTTTATTATCAGTGTCATAAAATTTGGAACGTATTATGCATTCTCCGCCGCGTAACCTTCTTACTGCTGGAGAAATGGATGAACCGTTTCATTATTGCCGACGCGAGCAAATGCATCGGCTGCCGCACCTGTGAAGTGGCCTGCGTGGTCTCTCATCAGGAAAATCAGGACTGCGCCGCGCTGACGCCAAAATCCTTCTTACCGCGTATTCATGTGATCAAAGGCGTTAATGTCTCGACGGCGACCGCCTGTCGTCAGTGTGAAGACGCGCCGTGCGCTAACGTCTGTCCGAACGGCGCGATCGCCCGGGATAAAGGCTTTATTCACGTGATGCAGGAGCGCTGCATCGGCTGCAAAACCTGTGTGGTGGCCTGTCCGTACGGCGCCATGGAGGTGGTCGTGCGTCCGGTGATTCGTCATAGCGGCGCCGGGCTGAACGTGATGGCGGAAAAAGCGGAAGCCAATAAATGCGATCTTTGCCATCACCGTGAAGAGGGCCCCGCCTGTATAGGGGCCTGCCCGACGCATGCGCTGATTTGCGTGGATCGCAATAAGCTTGAGCAGATGAATATCGAAAAACGTCGTCGTACGGCGCTGGCCTGGTAAGGCGATGGCTCGATGAACGGGGTGCAGATTCGCATTCGCGGTAAAGTGCAGGGGGTGGGTTTCCGCCCCTTTGTCTGGCAGTTGGCGCAGCAGTTAGCACGCTGCGGTGACGTATGTAACGACGGCGACGGCGTACGGGTGCGTCTACTGGGAGATGAGGCGGCGTTTCTCGCCGCGCTGACTCGCTGCTGTCCGCCGCTGGCGCGTATCGACAGTGTGGAAACCCGGCCGTTTCACTGGTGTACGCTACCGCAGGATTTCGCCATCCGTGAAAGTGGCGGCGGAAGTATGCGTACCCAGATTGTACCCGATGCTGCCACCTGCCCGGCATGCCTGGCGGAGATGAACAATCCGCAGGAGCGCCGCTATCGTTACCCGTTTATTAACTGCACGCACTGTGGGCCGCGTTTCACTATTATTCGCGCGATGCCCTATGACCGCCCCTTTACCACGATGGCCCCTTTTCCCCTCTGTCCGCGCTGCGAGGCCGAGTATCGCCACCCTGGCGACCGACGTTTTCATGCTCAGCCGGTAGCCTGTACCGACTGCGGCCCGCACCTGGAGTGGCGCGCGGAAGGTGAGTCGTTGGCAGGGGAGGCGGCATTGCAGGCGGCAATTCACCAACTGCAGGCCGGGAAAATTGTAGCCATCAAGGGCGTGGGTGGTTTTCATCTGGTGTGCGATGCCGGTCATCCGCGCGCGGTCGCGGCGTTACGCACGCGCAAACATCGTCCGACAAAACCGCTGGCGGTGATGCTACCGGCAGCGGACAGTTTGCCGGAAGAGGCGCAGGCATTACTGACTTCACCCGCAGCACCCATCGTATTGATAGAGAAATCGCAGGTCGATGGCCTGTGTGACGACATTGCGCCAGCACTGAATGAAGTGGGGGTGATGCTGCCATCTAATCCGCTGCAGCATCTGGTTTTGCAGGCGCTGGCGCGCCCTTTAGTGATGACCTCCGGCAATCTGAGCGGGCGGCCACCGGCGATCGCTAACGCCGATGCGCTACGCGATTTGGCCGCGATCGCCGATGGCTTTTTGCTGCACAACCGTGACATCGTGCAACGGATGGATGACTCAGTAGTACGGCAAAGTGGTGAAATGCTACGCCGTTCGCGGGGCTATGTGCCTGACGCGATGCCGTTGCCGCCGGGGTTTCATGACGTGCCGCCGCTGCTGTGCCTCGGCGCCGATATGAAAAATACCTTTTGTCTGGCGCGCGGGGAGCAGGCGGTGCTGAGTCAGCACTTTGGCGATCTCGGCGATGAAGGCGTGGAACAGCAGTGGAATCAGGCGCGGCGTCTGATGCAGGCGGTTTATGGCTTTAATCCCAGCCTGGTGGTAAGCGACGCGCATCCCGGCTACCGTTCGACGCAGTGGGCAGACTCGTTGGCGCTGCCGGTTGAACGCGTCCTGCATCATCATGCCCATGCCGCCGCTTGCCTCGCGGAACACGGCTGGCCGCTGGATGGCGGCGAGGTGATTGCCGTGGTCCTCGACGGCATCGGCATGGGGGAAAGCGGTGCGCTGTGGGGCGGCGAGTGCCTGCGGGTTAACTACCGGGAGTGCGAACGCCTGGGCGGACTACCGGCGGTGGCGCTCCCCGGCGGCGATCTGGCGGCTCGTCAGCCGTGGCGTAATCTGCTGGCCCACTGTCTGGCCTACGTTGAGGACTGGCAAAGCGATGCGCAAACTGCGGCGTTACATCAGCACAACTGGCCGCTGCTGGCGCGCGCCATTGAGCGAAGAATGAATGCGCCGAAGGCGTCATCCTGCGGGCGTTTGTTCGATGCGGTGGCCTGTGCGCTGGGCTGTGCGCCGGACAGCCTAAGCTATGAAGGTGAGGCGGCCTGCCGGCTGGAGGCGTTGGCCACCACCTGCGATGGCGTTACGCATCCAGTTCGTCTGCCGTGGCAGGCGGGCGAACTGGATCTGGCTACGTTCTGGCCGCAGTGGCTGGGATGGCGGGCGAGCCGCGAACAAAAAGCCTGGGCCTTTCACGATGCGCTGGCCTGCGGAGTGGCTGAGATGGCGCGCGATTGTGCGACGTCGCGCGGGATGACTACGCTGGCCTTCAGCGGTGGTGTGTTGCACAACCGGCTGCTGGTCTCACGATTGACCTTTTATCTGGCGGATTTTACTCTGCTGTTTCCGCAGCAGCTTCCTGCCGGAGATGGGGCCATCGCGTTTGGTCAGGCGGTCGTGGCCGCAGCCCGCTGGCAGGCTCACAGGACATCATCATGATAGTGACAATTTTACGCCAGCAGCCGCGTGCCGCTGCGCTGGTGCTGGGACTGATCCTGGCAAATCTGCTCGCCTGGGGTTGGGCCTGGCAGGCGTTTGGCGATAGCGGCGCGCTGATGGCGGCGAGCCTGCTGGCCTGGGGGTACGGATTGCGCCATGCGGTCGATGCCGACCATATCGCGGCGATCGACAGCGTTACCCGCAAAATGATGCAGCAGGGGCGTCGGCCTTTTGCCGTCGGAGCCTGGTTCTCATTTGGCCACTCGTCGATTGTGGTGCTGGCTTCGGCGGCGATTGCCGCGACCGCCACCGCTTTCGGCCAGCAGATGAGCTGGCTTCACAATACCGGTAGCGTGATTGGCACGGCGGTATCGGCGCTGTTTTTATTGCTAATGGCGTTTATCAATCTGGTGATTTTACGCGGCGTCTGGCGCAGCTTTCGCACCTGGAAGAGAGGCGGCAAGGTGAGCGATGATGTAGCGACCGGCGGTGGCATGATGAGCTGGCTGTTCGGCAAAACCTTTCGTCTGATTAGCCGTAGCTGGCAGATGTATCTGGTGGGCTTTCTGTTTGGCCTCGGATTTGATACCGCCACCGAAATCGGCGTGCTGGGGATTTCTGCCGCCAGCGCGTCAAGCGGAATGTCCATCTGGTCGATCATGGTCTTTCCGGCGCTGTTTGCCAGCGGGATGGCGCTGGTGGATACCCTCGATAATGTGCTGATGGTCGGCGCTTACGGCTGGGCGTTTAGCAAGCCGCAGCGCAAGCTCTATTACAATATGACCATTACCGGCACGTCGGTGGTGGTGGCGTTATTTATCGGTGGTCTGGAAGCGCTGGGGCTGCTGATGGACAAGTTTTCGCTTAGCGGCGGGCTATGGCGCTGGGTCGGCGTGGTGAACGATAATCTCGGCGACGCCGGTTTTGTGGTTATCGGGTTGTTTGTCGCCTGCTGGGTGCTGTCGGTGCTCAATTACCGCTGGCGCGGGTACGATAATCTGGCGCGGTAGGTTGAGGATTCCCCGGCTCGCGCTGCGCTTAGCCGGGCTACCTGCGCGGTGGCGTCAGGTGAGTCTGTCGCCCGGGTAAGGTGTTTACGCCGCGCCCCGGGAATAATGCCTGCCAGATGCAGCGGCAGATCCGGCGTTTTGACCTTCACCAGCATCGGCGGCAGCGTTAGTTCGCTCGCCTGCGCCAGCAGGTTTTTCACGAGGCACATCGCGCTCAGTAAAATCGGCTGGCGAAGCGTCTGCGGCCTAAAGAATCCCGGACTGATAGAAGTTCTGCAGGTTAATCGCTCCAACCAGAAGGCCGTTTTCGTCGACCACCGGGGCAGCGCTGATTTTGTGCTTCATCAGCCGCTCTTTGGCTTCTACCGCTCGGCTTTCCGCCTGCAGGGTGACGCCGTTACGGGTCATCGCCCGGGCAACGGCATCGTTTAGCGTCCCGCCGCCGACCAGCCAGCGGCGCAGGTCGCCATCGGTGAAGACGCCCTGCACGCGGTTTTGCGTATCGCAGACCGCGACCAGACCCAGCCCGGTACGACTTAACTCCAACATTGCGTCCATCACGCGGGTATCAAGGTCGACGCGCGGGACATCGTCGTCGCGGCGCATCAGGTGATGAACCTTGTTCAGCAGTCGCGCGCCGAGGGCGCCAGCGGGGTGTGAACGGGCGAAATCTTCTTCATTGAAACCGCGGGCCTGCATCACTGCCATTGCCAGCGCGTCGCCGAGCATCAGGGTGTTGACGGTGCTGGAGGTGGGGGCCAGATGCATCGGGCAGGCTTCGCGTTCGACGGCGATATCCAGCACCGCTTTTGCCGCCAGCGCCAGCGGAGATTGTGATTTTCCGGTCATCGCCAGCAGCGGGATCCCTTTTTCTTCCAGACGTGGAACGATGAGATCCAGTTCTTTGGCGCTGCCGGAGTAGGAGATAAACAGCATCACGTCGCGACCATCAAGCATCCCGAGGTCGCCGTGCAGCGCCTCCGCCGGATGGACGAAAAAGGCCGGGGTGCCGGTACTGGCAAAAGTGGCCGCCAGTTTTTTGCCGATATGGCCTGATTTACCGATACCGGAGACCACCAGTTTCCCTTCACAGCGGAGGATGGTTTCCGCCGCGCGGATGAAGTCGTCGCCCAGGCGTTCAGGCAAGCGGCTGGCCTCCTGTAGCTCCAGCATCAGGGTCTGGCGTCCGACTTCTAACAGAAAGTTACTCATGTTCTTCTCCAGTAATAATCACTTCGATACCTTGTTCTTCCAGCGCCCGCTGGAACGTCGGGTCAATACCAGCATCGGTAATCAGCTTATCCACGCGCTCGAGGCTGCAGACGATGTTCGGGCTCTTACGGCCAAATTTTGATGAGTCGGCCATCAGGATCACTTCTCTGGCGGCATTGCACATCGCTTTACTGACGGTGAAGACCTCATTGAAGGTCGTCACGCCGGCGTTCAGGTCGATGCCGTCGGTGCCCATAAACAGTTTGTCGAAGCTGAACTGCTCGAAGGCATTTTCCGCCAGTTGTCCGTGGAAGGAGGCCGATTTTTTACGGAAGGTGCCGCCGGGCATCAGGAGCGTTTGTTCATTATCCAGTTCGGAGAGCGCGTTGACGATATGCAGGCTATTGGTCATGACCGTGATGTTATTGAAGCGGCTGAGCAGCGGCACCATTTGCAGCACCGTGCTGCCAGCATCGAGGATGATCGAATCGCCATCGTGGATGTAGCGCACCGCCGTTTCGGCGATCAGCACTTTTTTATGGGTGTTAATGAGCGTCTTATGATCGATGGGCGGGTCAGGCTCATCTTTGTTGAGGACCACGCCGCCGTAGGTGCGAATAACGGTGCCGGCATTTTCGAGGATCACCAGATCCTTGCGGATGGTGGTGCCGGTGGTGTCGAAGTGCTGCGCCAGCTCTTCAACCGAGCATTTACCCTGTGCTTGCAGGTGCTCAACAATAGCTGCCTGGCGCTGACGTGGTTTCATAGCGGTAGTATCCTATCCTGCGTTAAGTTTCGAAGTGATAATTTCGCAAGATATTTACTTTTACAACGAAATTATACATGTTTCGGTTTAAGCGCTAATGATAGTGCATTCTGACTGAGCGGATCCTGGGGAAAGATCATGTCTGGCCGCAATTGCTCACGATATTGCCCGTTTATCGCGGGGATTTTTCGTGGGCGAGCGAAGACGGTCACTCCTCTCATCAGCAGCGTATCGCTGACGCGATCGTGGCCGTCAAAGGCGATGGCCACGATCGCGCGCGGTTTGAAGCGGCCCGATGAACGCCCGACGCCGACGCGGCCCTGCTGACAGAGTTTATCGAACTCGCGGTTAAAGCGGCGGATCTGCCAGCCGCCGAAGGCGAGCTGGGCGATCCAGGCGATGGCGGCGACGGTGATTAATGCGCTAACCATAAAATCTCCTTAAGGCGTGGCGTCGGGAAGAACCCGGATCGCGACGCGACCCGGGAACCGGCGGTTAAAACATCACCTGCCCGCCGGTGACGTTGATGGATTGCCCGGTGCAGTAAGAGGCCTGCGGGCTGGCGTAAAACATCAGTACGTTGAGGACATCCTGATAGTCGCAGCCGCGTTTCAGCGGCACCTTGTCGATGTAATACTGCTCGACTTCGTCCTCGGCAATGCCCAGCTTGCTGGCATATTGCGGCAGCAGTGACTGGAACATCGGCGATTTCAACAGGTTGCCCAGCATCAATGCGTGAACGGTAATGCCGTATTCCGCCAGATCCAACGCCAGCGACTGGGTCAGCCCGACGCCGCCAAACTTCGCTGCGCTATAGCCGGAATTGTGCTTGCTGCCGACTTTGCCGGATTTGGAATTGATCTGAATAATACGCCCCTTGATCCCATCGCGAATCATCAGCCGTGAAAATTCGCGAGCGCAGAGGAAGTAGCCCACCAGATTCACCTGCAGCGAACGGTCAAAATCACCGAGCGCGAAATCGCTGATAAAGGCCGCTTTGGCGATCCCGGCGCTGTACACCAACAGATCCACCCGCGCGAATATTTCGTCCACGCCGCGGGCGAGGGCCATCACGCTGGCCTCGCTGGTGGCATCGGCGCCAAAACCGTACGCCGTTCCTTCTCCATATTCGTCGTTGATAGCCTGCGCGACGCGCGTGGCTTTATCGCTTTGGATATCCACAACGGCAACCCGATACCCCTGTGCGGCAAGGCCCCGGCTCAGAAACTCGCCTAAGGTTTGTCCACCGCCGATGACAACAGCAACCTGATTCATAGTCTTCTCCTGACAACTCATGCAACAAATTTCAATATACAGCCGGGGGCGATCGCGTCCGGCACGGGGCCAGACACGTGGACCGTCCCCGGAAACTCCGCTTCGCTATGGCCATCAAAGCGCAGCGTGATATGGCCCAGCTCGCGCAGATTTTGCTCGGCAACATCGCCGACGGCGGTCACCGGAAAGCGTTGTTCGCCAAGCTGGAGCTCCGCGCCCGGCGCCAGCGCGCCGGAAAATTCGCCGTGGTTATGAATAAAGCAATACTCTTCAATGTCCGCCGGCGCGCCTTCGCGAAAGGTAATCAACATCTGTTCTTCGAGCGCCATCGTCGCGCTGGCGCCGATGCGCGTAATCGTGGTCTGGTAAATCACGGTCATCTTCAGGAACCTCTTATTGGTAAATAAATCCGGACACAAACCAGGCGATCAGCACCGTTGGCGCACCGGTCAGAAAACGTCCTACCAGCACCGAAGGAACGCCGACGCGCACCGTGTCCTGACGGGCTTCGGCAAGCGACAGCCCAACCGGAATAAAATCGCAGGCGGCCTGGGCGTTAATGGCGAACAGCGCCGGGAGCGCAAGGTGCGGGGGAATATTGCCGAGGCCAATCTGCACGCCGATCAGCACGCCAATGACCTGAGCGATAACCGCGCCAGGGCCGAGGAACGGCGACAGCAGCGGGAAGGAGCAGATCAGGGCCAGCGTGACCAGGCCAAGAGGATGGCTGGCGAGCGGGGCCAGACCATGGGCAATCCAGTCGCCGATGCCGGAGGCCATGATGATGCCGATCAGTGCCGAGACGAAAGCCATAAACGGCAGGATCGTTTTCAGCACCGTGTCGATGGTGTCGCGTCCGGACTGGAACAGCACCGCCACCACGGAGCCCATTCCCATACCGACCTTCGCCAGCAGACCATCGCTCTGCTCGGTTATTTTTTTGCTGGTATCGTAATCCCGCGGGGCCGATTGGCCCGGCTTGGTTTCGGGCGCCGCTGCGCCATCGTGGGTCAACAGGCGAACGTTCTCCTCTTTCACCCCGGAGACGTAAATCTCTTCGACGATATATTGCGCCAGCGGGCCGGATTTGCCGGTGGCGTGGATATTGACGGTCGGGATACGACGTTTTGGGTAGAGGCCGCAGCGCAAGGTACCGCCGCAGTCGATAATGGCAACGCCGATCTCCTCTTCCGGCGGCTCGCCTTCTTTGAACCCGTCGACGGCCTGCCAGCCGGTCAGACTGGCGATCTTGTCGACGATTGCCGGGCGGGTACCGGCGGTAATGTAGACGATCTTTTTACCGGCAACGGCGTCCAGCTCTAGGGGGCCGCCCCAGCCGCTGGCGCCTTTTTCAATACGAATACGGGTCATGAGGTTGCTCCGGAAAGATGGACTTTTTGCTCAAGCTGAATGCCCATTTTTTTCTCAAAAATCGAGGTGGTCAGATCGGTGACCCAACCGCGGAAGAAGTTGGTGACCAGGCCCACCAGCAGATAGCTCACCGCCAGCGGACCTAACGGCAGGCCAAGCGTGGTCAGGCCACTGGCAATCCCGAGATAGACAAACAGTTCGCCGGGGTTGATATGGGGAAACAGGCCATTCATGGAGTGACAGCTGTATGAGGCTGCCGCGTAGTAGCTGGGCTTGTACTTCTCAGGCATAAAGCGCCCGAGGCTCAGGGTCATGGGGTTACAGAACACAAAGGTGCCGATACAGGGCAGCAGCAGATAGCGTGAGACAGGATTGCCGGCGCAGCGTTGTGCCAGCTTTTCGATCCGCTGCTGACCGATAAAGTTGATCAGCGCGTTCATGATCACCAGCAGACTGATCAGAAGCGGCAGGATCCCGGTAACCATACCGGTAAATACCTCGCCCCCCTTCTGAAACAGGCCGATAAACCATTCGGCGCCGTGGGTAATGACTTCAATCATTGTTCTCTCCTTCAGAGTGTTATTTTTCTTGCTAACTGGCAGCTCATTTTAATCACTTTGAAAGGTTTAAAAGTGTTAAATTGATCGCAAAATGAAAGGTAAATATTTTATTTTGAAAGTTTGTGCGTGATGAAGGGGAATGCTAACCGAGGCAAAGGGGAGATGAACGGGTAGATAATGAACCGGAAAGGGCGGTGCTGGCGGGACTATTTTGTCCGTCAATACATTGCTGCTTCCTTGTTGACGGCCGCATGCTTTACCATAATTATCCTTTGCCAAATTTGTTAAACGGATGTCCCATGTTGAAGCGTCGCTATCTGGCTTTACTTCCCCTGTGTGTTCTCCTCGCTGCCTGTAGCAGCAAACCTAAAACCAGTGCAGAAACCCAGACGGCGGGAGGCGGCGGTTTTTTGCTGGAGCCACAGCATAATGTGATGGAGATGGGCGGCGATTTCGCTAACAACCCGGCGGCGGAGCAGTTCATCGATAAAATGGTGAGCAAGCATGGCTTCGACAGACAGCAGCTGCATGAGATCCTTTCCCAGGCGAAACGCCTGGATTACGTCCTGCGCCTGATGGACCGCCAGGCGCCGAGCGGACTGCCGCCGTCAGGGCCTAACGGCGCCTGGCTGCGTTACAAAAAACAGTTTATTACTCCGGATAACGTGCAGAACGGCGTCGTATTCTGGAACCAGTATCAGGATGCGCTGAACCGCGCCTGGCAGGTGTACGGCGTGCCGCCGGAAATTATTGTCGGCATTATTGGCGTAGAAACCCGCTGGGGTCGCGTGATGGGCAAAACCCGCATTCTCGACGCCCTGGCGACGCTGTCGTTTAGCTACCCGCGTCGCGCCGACTATTTCTCCGGTGAGCTGGAAACCTTCCTGCTGATGGCGCGCAGCGAGCAAGATGACCCGTTAAACCTGAAAGGATCTTTCGCCGGAGCAATGGGTTACGGTCAGTTTATGCCGTCTTCTTATAAACAGTATGCGGTGGACTTTAACGGCGACGGGCACATTAATCTGTGGGATCCGGTGGACGCGATTGGCAGCGTGGCGAACTATTTCAAACAGCACGGCTGGGTGAGTGGCGATCAGGTTGCGGTGCAGGCGCTGGGTCAGGCGCCGGGTCTGGAGAATGGCTTCAAAACTCACTACAGCATTTCGCAACTTACGGCGGCTGGTTTGACGCCGACGCAACCGCTGGGAAACCATCAGCAGGCCAGCCTGTTGCGTCTGGATATCGGTACCGGCTACCAGTACTGGTATGGTCTGCCAAACTTCTACACCATTACCCGCTATAACCACAGTACCCACTACGCGATGGCCGTCTGGCAACTGGGTCTGGCCGTTTCTCAGGCCCGCGGACAGTAACCCTTTCCCGATACTCCCCTCGACATGAGGGGAGTTCTGTTACATTTTGCAGCATTTCCCGCCGTTGACGCTGATTTACATTTTTCCGTCAATCCAATATTGTTACGTTATAACATGTTAATTGGATAAGGCTGTGACTTCTCTTTTTATGACATCCGCAGCGGTACGCGTAGGAATTGCCTGTGTGTTGCTGGCGCTCCTGTGGCTGGCGACCTGGTGGGCGGTAACCCTGCCATGATTGAACTGGATCATCTGGTAGCCGGTTACGAAGAACTGGCTATTACGCCGGCCCTGAGCGGCGTTATTGCGGCAGGCAGCATGACGGCCATTGTCGGCCTGAACGGCTGCGGTAAATCAACGCTGTTGAAAACGCTGGCCGGCTTTATTCCTCCGGTCAGCGGCAGGCTGCGCTGGACGGTTTCGCGTCCGGTAATTGGCTGGCTGGCGCAGCGCCATGCCCTCGAATCGCAGTTTCCGCTGACGGTACAGGACGTGGTGAGTCAGGGGGCCTGGCCGCATGTCTCTTTACTGGGGGGGATCCGCAGCGAGTTCCGGCGGCGTATCGGCGCCGCGCTGGAGCGCGTGGGGCTGACATCAATGGCGAAAACGCCGATTGAGGCGCTCTCCGGCGGGCAGTTCCAGCGCATGCTGTTCGCCAGAGTTATCGTGCAGCAGGCGCCGCTGGTTATGCTGGATGAACCCTTTACCGGGATTGATGAAGCAACCAGCCGCGAGCTGATGGGGCTGATCCTTGAGATGCATCAACAGGGGCAGACGGTACTGGCGGTGCTGCATGATAACCAGCGCGTCGCTGAATATTTCCCGGAAACGCTGCTGCTGGAACCGCAGCGCGCTCGCTGGGGTAACACCGACGATGTGCTGCCCGCCTTCGGCTCTGCGAGGCTGGCATGATCTGGCATACCTTTTTTCAGCCCTTCATTGAATTCGGCTTTATGCGCCGCGCGCTGCTGGTGTGCCTCGCGCTCTCTCTGAGCACGACCATGCTTGGCGTCTTCTTACTGCTGCGACGAATGAGTCTGATGGGCGACGCGCTGTCGCATGCAATTTTACCCGGCGTGGCGGTGGGCTACCTGGTGAGCGGCATGTCGCTGCTGGCAATGACTATCGGCGGGTTTATCGCCGGAATTGCCGTGGCGCTGGTGGCGGGCTGGGTCAGCCGACGCACGCCGTTGAAAGAGGATGCCAGTTTTGCCGGGTTTTACCTCGGGTCACTGGCACTGGGAGTGACGCTGGTGTCGCTTCGCGGCTCCAGCGTTGATCTGCTGCATCTACTGTTTGGCTCGATTCTGGCGGTGGATAACGACGCTGCGCTGTTTGTCAGCGGGGTGGCCAGCCTGACGCTGCTCTGCATCGCGCTGCTTTATCGTGGACTGGTCAGCGAAGCCTTTGATAGCGCCTGGCTGCAGGTGAACCACCCGCGGCTCCCGGCGCTGCTGCACGGTCTGTTCCTGGCGCTGCTGGTGCTCAATCTGGTCGCCGGGTTCCAGGTGCTGGGGACGCTGATGGCGGTGGGCGTGATGATGCTGCCGGCGGTAGCGGCGTGCTGCTGGGCGCGAACCTTGCCCGGAACCTTGCTGCTGGCGGCGCTGATGGGCGGCTTTTGTGCCTGGATGGGGTTAAGCCTGTCGTGGACCGCGAATTTACCGGCCGGGCCGTCCATCGTACTGACCGCCAGCGGGATCTTTTTTATTTCGGTGTTTTTTGGCACGCGCAGCCGACTGGTCGTCAGCTGGCGTAAATTAATGGGGTAAGGAAATATGATGAAACGTACCGCAGTCATTCTGGCGCTGGCGTTAGGCCTCGCAACGCAGGGGGCGATGGCAAAAACGCTCAACGTGGTGAGTAGTTTTTCAGTGCTGGGCGATATGGTGCAGCAGGTGGGGGGCGAACATGTGCATGTTGATACGCTGGTGGGACCGGACGGCGATCCGCATACCTTTGAACCTTCGCCGCAGGATAGCGCTTTGCTGAGCAAAGCCGATGTGGTGGTGGTTAATGGTCTGGGACTGGAAGGCTGGGTCGACAGATTAATCAAAGCTTCGGGTTTTAAAGGTGAGCTGGTGGTGGCCTCTACCGGGGTAAAAACGCACACGCTCAATGAGGAGGGGAAAACGGTTACTGACCCTCATGCGTGGAACAGCGCCGCTAACGGCGCGATTTATGCGCAAAATATTCTCAACGGCCTGATCAAAGCCGATCCGCAGGATAAGGCTGCGCTGGAGGCATCCGGGCAGCGCTACATCGGCCAACTGACGGAGATCGACGGTTGGGCAAAAAAACAGTTTACGGCAATTCCGCTGGCAAAACGCAAAGTGCTCACCAGCCATGATGCGTTTGGCTACTTTGGCCGCGCCTATGGCGTGACCTTCCTGGCACCACAGGGGCTGTCGTCAGAAAGCGAAGCCAGCGCGGCGCAGGTGGCGGCGCTGATTCAACAAATTAAGGCCGACGGCGTCCACACCTGGTTTATGGAAAACCAGCTCGATCCGCGTCTGGTGAAACAAATTGCGGCAGCGACGGGGGCGCAGCCAGGTGGGGAGCTCTATCCGGAAGCGCTCTCGAAACCGGGCGGCGTGGCGGATAGCTACGTGAAAATGTTACGCCATAACGTCGAGCTGATCGCCGCCAGCATGAAGTAACGCGCGCGTTAACGGTCCCGACGCCGTCGGGGCCGCTCATTTTCGGAAGCCCCCTCGTAAATTGATGACCTCATCCCCATATCGGTGCTGAAAGTGCTATCTTTGATGGCCTCTTTATCTGGCTTAAACGGGGCGCTAATGACAGATTCTGAATTAAAGCAACTGAGTGAGCAGGTCGGGCTGGCATTAAAAGCTCGCGGTGCGACGGTGACCACGGCAGAGTCCTGTACCGGCGGTTGGGTCGCGAAAGTGCTCACCGACATCGCCGGCAGTTCAGCATGGTTTGAACGCGGGTTCGTGACCTACAGCAATGAAGCCAAATCGCAGATGATCGGCGTCAGCGAGGTTACGCTCCTCGGCCATGGCGCGGTGAGCGAGCCTGTGGTGGTTGAGATGGCCGTTGGCGCGCTGCGCGCTGCGCGCGCCACCTATGCCATTTCGGTGAGCGGTATCGCCGGCCCGGATGGCGGTAGTGCGGAAAAGCCGGTCGGAACAGTGTGGTTTGGCGTGGCCTGTGCGAACGGGCAGGGCGTTACCCGACGTGAATGTTTTGCCGGAGACCGCGAGGCGGTGCGTCGTCAGGCAACGGCTTACGCGCTCAATCTCCTCTGGCAACAATTTCTACAAAATACTTGATACTGTATGACTGTACAGTATAATTGCCTCAACAGAACAGAATTCACCACCCGGTTTCACCCGGCATGACAGGAGTAAAAATGGCTATCGACGAAAACAAGCAGAAAGCGTTGGCGGCAGCACTGGGCCAGATTGAAAAACAGTTCGGCAAAGGCTCCATCATGCGCCTGGGTGAAGACCGTTCCATGGATGTGGAAACTATCTCCACCGGTTCGCTTTCACTGGATATCGCCCTGGGCGCCGGCGGTTTGCCGATGGGCCGTATCGTCGAAATCTACGGGCCTGAATCGTCCGGTAAAACGACACTGACCCTACAGGTTATCGCCGCCGCGCAGCGTGAAGGCAAAACCTGTGCCTTTATCGATGCGGAACACGCACTGGATCCGGTTTATGCGCGTAAGCTGGGCGTCGATATCGACAACCTGCTGTGCTCTCAGCCGGATACCGGCGAACAGGCGCTGGAGATCTGTGACGCGCTGGCTCGCTCAGGCGCCGTAGACGTTATCGTTGTCGACTCCGTGGCGGCACTGACGCCGAAAGCGGAAATCGAAGGCGAAATCGGCGACTCTCACATGGGACTCGCGGCGCGTATGATGAGCCAGGCGATGCGTAAGCTGGCTGGTAACCTGAAACAGTCCAATACGCTGCTGATTTTCATCAACCAGATTCGTATGAAAATTGGCGTGATGTTCGGCAACCCGGAAACCACCACCGGCGGTAACGCGCTGAAATTCTACGCCTCTGTGCGTCTGGATATCCGTCGTATCGGTGCGGTGAAAGATGGCGACAACGTCATCGGCAGCGAAACCCGCGTCAAAGTCGTGAAAAACAAAATCGCTGCGCCGTTCAAACAGGCCGAGTTCCAGATTCTTTACGGCGAAGGTATCAACTTCTTCGGCGAGCTGGTTGACCTAGGCGTGAAAGAGAAGTTGATCGAGAAAGCGGGCGCATGGTACAGCTACAACGGCGATAAGATTGGTCAGGGTAAAGCAAATGCTATCTCCTGGCTGAAAGATAACCCGGCTGCGGCGAAAGAGATTGAGAAAAAAGTGCGTGAGCTGCTGCTGAGTAACCAGGATTCCACTCCTGATTTCGCGGTTGACGGTAACAACGAAGGTGCAGAAGAAACTCACGAAGATTTCTGATAATCTCGTGAAAACATGACGAAGGGCTGCGGATGCGGCCCTTTTGCTTTTTGATTGTCGAGGTGCCCGTGACTGAACCTTCATCCCGCCATTCTGGCTATGCTCGTTTGCTGGACCGCGCAATCCGTATCCTGGCGATGCGCGACCATAGCGAACAGGAACTGCGGCGTAAACTCGCTGCTCCGGTACCGGGAAAAAATGGCCCTGAGACGCTGGACGTCACGCCGGAAGAGGTAAACACCGTTGTCGCCTGGTGCATTGAGAACCGCTACCTTGACGATGGCCGCTTTGTTCGCCAGTTTATTGGCAGCCGTAGCCGCAAAGGATATGGCCCGGCGCGTATCCGCCAGGAGCTCAATCAGAAAGGGATTCCCCGCGACCTCAGTGAAAGTGCGATGCGTGAGTGTGATATTGACTGGGCCGCGCTGGTGAAAGAGCAGGCGCAGCGTAAGTATGGCGAACCGCTCCCGACGGCATTTGCCGATAAAGTCAAAATCCAGCGGTTTTTGCTGTATCGTGGCTACCTGATGGAAGATATTCAGGAAATCTGGCGAAATTTTGCAGATTGACCCATCGGGTATTTTACTTCCCACTAAAGAAAACTTATCTTATTCCCACTTTATTCCGTCCGGTCGCTGGGTGTTAAACGGCAATCAGCGCCCACGACGATTATTCCTTATACACAAAATCATTCACGTTGCGTCAAGGTCGCAGGGGAGTGAGTTACCTGGAGCGTACAGAGGTACGTGGTCAAGGTGAACGAGCGCAGCCCGCGTAGAGGCAGCGTGAAAGGTGAAGTGTATAGCTTGATTTCAGGATAATTATGAGCAAGAGCACTGCTGAGATCCGTCAGGCGTTTCTCGATTTTTTCCATAGCAAGGGACACCAGGTCGTTGCGAGCAGCTCCCTGGTGCCGCATAACGACCCGACCCTGCTGTTTACCAACGCCGGGATGAACCAGTTCAAGGATGTTTTCCTGGGTCTCGACAAACGCCATTATTCTCGCGCGACGACCGCGCAGCGTTGCGTTCGTGCGGGTGGTAAACACAACGATCTGGAAAACGTCGGTTACACCGCGCGTCACCACACTTTCTTTGAAATGCTGGGTAACTTCAGCTTCGGCGACTACTTCAAGCAGGATGCCATCAAATACGCATGGGAACTGCTGACCGGGGAAAACTGGTTCGCACTGCCGAAAGACAAACTGTGGGTTACCGTCTACGAAACCGATGACGAAGCTTTCGATATCTGGGCGAATGAGGTCGGCGTTCCACGTGAGCGTATTATCCGCATTGGCGATAATAAAGGCGCGGCGTTCGCTTCTGACAACTTCTGGCAGATGGGCGATACCGGGCCGTGCGGTCCGTGTACCGAAATCTTCTTCGACCACGGTGACCACATCTGGGGCGGTCCTCCGGGAAGCCCGGAAGAAGACGGCGATCGCTACATTGAGATCTGGAACATCGTCTTCATGCAGTTTAACCGTCAGGCCGACGGCACCATGGAGCCGCTGCCGAAGCCGTCTGTCGACACCGGTATGGGTCTGGAGCGTATTGCTGCCGTTCTGCAGCACGTCAACTCCAACTATGATATCGACCTGTTCCGCACTCTGATTGAGAACGTCGCGAGAGTCACCGGCGCAACCGACCTGACCAACAAATCGCTGCGCGTTATCGCTGACCATATTCGTTCCTGCGCATTCCTGATTGCCGACGGCGTCATCCCGTCGAATGAAAACCGTGGCTACGTGCTGCGTCGTATCATTCGTCGTGCCGTGCGTCATGGCAACATGCTGGGTGCGAAGGAGACCTTCTTCTGGAAACTGGTTGCTCCGCTGATTGATGTCATGGGCGCCGCCGGTGAAGAGCTGAAGCAGCAGCAGGCTCAGGTTGAGCATGTGCTGAAAACCGAAGAAGAGCAGTTCGCTCGTACGCTGGAGCGCGGTCTGGCGCTGCTGGATGAAGAGCTGAGCAAGCTGAAGGGCGATACGCTGGATGGCGAAACCGCTTTCCGTCTGTATGACACCTATGGTTTCCCGGTTGACCTGACCGCCGACGTTTGCCGCGAGCGCAATATTAAAGTCGACGAAGCAGGCTTTGAGGCCGCAATGGAAGAGCAGCGTCGTCGTGCGCGTGAGTCCAGCGGCTTTGGCGCAGACTACAATGCGATGATTCGCGTTGACGGCGCTTCTGAATTTAAAGGCTACGACCACCTGGAACTGAACGCGAAAGTGACCGCACTGTTCATCGATGGCAAAGCCGTTGATGCCGTGACTGCGGGCCAGGAAGCGGTTGTCATTCTGGATCAAACGCCGTTCTACGCAGAATCCGGTGGCCAGGTGGGCGATAAAGGCGAACTGAAAGGCGCCGGTTTCTCCTTCGCGGTCAACGATACGCAGAAATACGGCCAGGCCATTGGTCATATTGGTAAACTGAGCCACGGCACGCTGAAAGTGGGCGATGCGCTGGAGGCTGATGTCGATCGGGCTCGCCGTCAGCGTATTCGTCTGAACCACTCGGCAACTCACCTGATGCATGCGGCATTACGTCAGGTTCTGGGTACGCATGTGGCGCAGAAAGGCTCGCTGGTGAATGACAAAGCGCTGCGCTTTGACTTCTCTCACTTCGAAGCCATGAAGCCGGAAGAGATTCGCGCGGTGGAAGATCTGGTCAATGCTCAGATCCGTCGCAACCTGCCGGTTGAAACCAACATTATGGATATCGATGCGGCGCGAGAGTCTGGTGCGATGGCGCTGTTCGGCGAGAAATATGACGATCGCGTTCGCGTACTGAGCATGGGCGATTTCTCCACCGAGCTGTGCGGCGGTACTCACGCTTCACGTACCGGTGATATTGGCCTGTTCCGTATTACCTCTGAATCCGGTACCGCCGCGGGCGTTCGCCGTATCGAGGCAGTGACCGGCGAAGGCGCCATTGCGTATCTGCATGCGCAGAGCGATCTGCTGGGCGATATCGCACAGTTGCTGAAGGGCGACAGCCATAACCTTGGCGATAAAGTGCGTGCCGCGCTGGAACGTACTCGCGTACTGGAAAAAGAGCTGCAGCAGCTGAAAGAGCAGGCGGCGGCGCAGGAGAGCGCAAACCTCTCCAGCAAAGCAGAAGAGATTAACGGCGTCAAATTGCTGGTCAGCGAGCTGGCCGGCGTTGAGCCGAAAATGCTGCGTACCATGGTTGATGACCTGAAAAACCAACTCGGTTCTACGGTCGTTGTGTTAGCCACGGTGGCGGATGGTAAGGTTTCTCTGATTGCCGGTGTGTCTAAGGATGTGACAGATCGCGTGAAAGCAGGGGAGCTGGTTGGAATGGTCGCCCAGCAGGTGGGTGGCAAAGGGGGCGGTCGTCCGGATATGGCTCAGGCCGGCGGTACCGACGCGTCTGCTCTCCCTGCAGCGTTAGCCAGTGTGAAAGGCTGGGTCAGCGCAAAACTGTAATAACTATAAATGCATAGCTACCGTTATCCCTGGATAACGGTAGCTTGCGAGAGAAGCACTGATAACGATAAAGTCGGGTTGAAGTTGTGTATATCGGCTAAACTTAGGTTTAACAGAATGTGATGCCGTGACTGCTTACACCGTAAGGTGTTTGTCATCGCTTACTTTTTGGCGTTATATGATGGATAATGCCGGGATACGAGAGACCCGACTCTTTTAATCTTTCAAGGAGCAAAGAATGCTGATTCTGACTCGTCGAGTTGGTGAGACCCTCATGATTGGAGATGAGGTCACTGTGACAGTTTTAGGGGTTAAGGGTAACCAGGTACGTATTGGCGTGAATGCCCCTAAAGAAGTCTCCGTGCATCGTGAAGAGATCTACCAGCGTATCCAGGCTGAAAAATCCCAGCAGTCCAGTTACTAATGTTTTCGCGCCTCGCTATTCCGTGAGGCGCATCCCCGTTCTGGTCCTTTTTTCTGACTTTTCTTCTTTTACTACCTTGCTTTTTTGTTTATTGCTCATCGTTCGCAACATTTATCTTTTACCAGTTGCTGGCCGAACCCCCTGAATTCCTGTTGATAAAACACTCTTTTTGCCGTTTTTGCAGGCTAATTGCGCGGTAAGTGTGCAAACGGAAAAAGGTCTCGAAAAATTGTTTGACTTATAAGTACCAGAAAGTAATATGTGCGCCATCGCAGCGACGAAGAGCAGAAACAAGTTCTTCAAAGCACTCGTAAGAGGCGTGTGGTGAGGTGGCCGAGAGGCTGAAGGCGCTCCCCTGCTAAGGGAGTATGCGGTCAAAAGCTGCATCCGGGGTTCGAATCCCCGCCTCACCGCCATTTTGCATCCGTAGCTCAGCTGGATAGAGTACTCGGCTACGAACCGAGCGGTCGGAGGTTCGAATCCTCCCGGATGCACCATCTTGCTCAGTGTGACATGTGTTAGATGTGACACTGACGTGTAGTAAGGCAGTTCTCCCTGATGCATCCGTAGCTCAGCTGGATAGAGTACTCGGCTACGAACCGAGCGGTCGGAGGTTCGAATCCTCCCGGATGCACCATCTTCTCCGAAATGACAGCCCAAACTGCTATTTCATGGTACTGCGAGATAATCGCCAGCACCAGGGAGGATAACGTTGCGTCAGCAACGGTCTCAGGGTAAGTAAAATGAGTCATCCTCTTGGATGGACCATCTTGCTCAGTGTGACAAGTGTTAGATGTGACACTGACGTGTAGTAAGGCAGTTCTCCCTGATGCATCCGTAGCTCAGCTGGATAGAGTACTCGGCTACGAACCGAGCGGTCGGAGGTTCGAATCCTCCCGGATGCACCATCTTCTCCGAAATGGCAGCCCAAACTGTTATTTTCATGGTACTGCGAGATAATCGCCAGCACCAGGGAGGATAACGTTGCATCAGCAACGGCCCGCAGGGTGAGTAAAACGAGTCATCCTCCCGGATGCACTGTGGCAAGTGTTAGATGTGACACTGACATGTAGTAAAGCAGTTCCCCCTGATGCATCCGTAGCTCAGCTGGATAGAGTACTCGGCTACGAACCGAGCGGTCGGAGGTTCGAATCCTCCCGGATGCACCATCTTCTCCGAAATGACAGCCCAAACTGCTATTTTCATGGTACTGCGAGATAATCGCCAGCACCAGGGAGGATAACGTTGCGTCAGCAACGGCCCGCAGGGTGAGTAAAACGAGTCATCCTCCCGGATGCACCATCTTCTTCAGTTTCTCCTTTTTCTTAAAATCCCAAACCATTTACCCGTTCTCTGTCTGCTTATCTGGCAAAAGCCACTCAGGCCATCCCGGCGGCAGATTTCTGCAACGACGCTTTGTGAACTTTTTTTATTGGCAAGTGATTCTTTCCACTATAATTTACCCGTATGTATCGGCCTGATTTGGGTGAGATGAGTGCAAGGAGAGAAATCCATGAAATGGTTCAAAGCAATACCTGCGTTTTGTGCGACGCTTCTGGTAGCCGTATCGTTAGCTGGCTGTGCGGGATCGCCCACGAAGGAAAGCACCGGTGGCTATATTGACGATACTGTCGTCACCACGAAGGTTAAAACGGCGCTGTTTAACGAAAAAGACATTAAGTCTTCTGAAATCGGCGTACAGACCTTTAAAGGCCGCGTTCAACTGAGTGGTTTTGTCTCATCAGCGAAGGATGCCAGCCGCGCGGTGGAAGTGACCCGCAGAGTGCAGGGCGTTCGTTTGGTCGAGAATGATTTAAAAATCAAATAAACCACGATATGACTCACATAAAGGCGCCCCGAAGGCGCCTTTATTGCCTGAGGTGCTGGCCGCGACAACATGGGCCTTTTGCGATAAAGTAACGTTTTCTTACCCGGTTTGTGAGAATACGATGTACGAACGTTACGCAGGACTGATCTTTGATATGGATGGCACCATCCTTGATACCGAACCGACGCATCGTAAGGCGTGGCATGAGGTTCTGGGCCGTTACGGAATTCGTTTCGACGAGCAGGCGATGATCGCGCTCAATGGTTCTCCGACCTGGCGTATAGCCCAGGCGATTATCGAACTGAATCACGCTGATTTAGATCCTCACCGCCTGGCGGAGGAAAAAACCGTGGCCGTGAAGGGCATGCTGCTGGACAGCGTACGTCCCTTACCGCTGATAGACGTTGTGAAGGCATGGCATGGGCGCCGTCCGATGTCGGTCGGTACCGGTAGCGAAAGCGCCGTAGCTGAAGCGCTGCTGGCGCATCTCGGCCTGCGTCATTACTTCGCGGCGGTGATCGCCGCCGATCATGTCCAGAATCATAAACCCGCGCCCGATACCTTCTTGCTGTGCGCGGAGCGCATGGGCGTCGCGCCGGAACAATGCGTCGTTTTTGAAGATGCTGATTTTGGTCTGCAGGCGGCGAAGCGTGCGGGGATGGATGCCGTGGACGTTCGGTTGCTGTGAGCGACGCACTGTCGCTGATATCGCTGTTTGCCAGTAGTTTTTTGAGTGCCACATTACTTCCCGGTAATTCGGAAGTTGTGTTGGTTGCTATGCTACTTTCGGGGGCAAGCCAACCGTGGGCCCTGGTCTTAATAGCAACAATCGGCAATAGCCTTGGAGGGGGAACTAACGTTATTCTGGGGCGCCTGTTTCCGCTGCGCAAAACATCGCGCTGGCAGGAAAAAGCAACCGGCTGGTTAAAGCGCTACGGCGCGGTCACATTACTATTAAGCTGGGCGCCGGTCATCGGCGATTTACTGTGTCTGCTGGCGGGATGGATGCGCATCTCCTGGGGGCCGGTACTTTTTTTCTTATGCCTTGGCAAAGCGTTACGCTATATCGTCATTGCGGTGGTAACGCTTCAGGGCATGACGTGGTGGCACTAATTGTGGAACTAAGACTATTCTGGCAGACCGTGTTACCGGTTATTTTGCACCTGGGCTGTGCCCGAAATCCGCACGTACTGCCAGTGCGCTCCGGTTTTCGGGCGCGGAACCGGTAACAGTAAGTAACGTCTTCTGGGATAACCTGTATGGTCACCATTACAATTATGCTTATTCAAACGATTTTGACAGGCGGGAGGTCAAATTGATCCCGGATGTATCACAGGCGCTGGCCTGGCTGGAAAAAAATCCACAGGCTCTACAGGGTATCCAACGTGGTCTTGAGCGTGAAACGCTGCGCGTCAATGCCGATGGTTCACTGGCGACGACCGGTCACCCTCAGGCCCTTGGCTCAGCACTGACCCATAAATGGATTACAACCGACTTTGCTGAAGCGCTGCTGGAGTTTATTACGCCGGTTGATGGCGACATTCAGCATATGCTCACCTTTATGCGCGATGTTCATCGCTATACCGCACGCCAGTTGGGCGATGAGCGGATGTGGCCACTGAGCATGCCTTGCTACATTGCCCCTGGTCAGGACATCGAACTGGCGCAGTACGGCACCTCGAATATTGGCCGTCTGAAAACACTGTACCGCGAAGGGTTGAAAAACCGCTATGGCGCGCTGATGCAGACCATCTCCGGTGTACACTATAACTTCTCGTTGCCGATGGCCTTCTGGCAGGCGAAGTGTGGTGTTGACGATGCGGAAAGCGGCAAAGAGGCGATTTCCGCCGGCTATTTCCGTTCAATTCGTAACTATTACCGCTTCGGCTGGGTGATCCCATACCTTTTCGGCGCCTCTCCGGCCATCTGCTCTTCGTTCCTGCAGGGCAAACCGACGACGCTGCCGTTTGAGAAAGCGGAAAATGGTATGTACTACCTGCCTTATGCGACCTCTCTGCGCCTTAGCGACCTCGGTTATACTAATAAGTCGCAAAGTAATCTCGGGATTACGTTCAACGATCTGCACGAGTATGTGGCAGGATTGAAGCGGGCGATTAAAACGCCGTCGGAAGAGTATGCCCGGATTGGCCTTGAGAAAGACGGCAAGCATCTGCAAATCAACAGCAATATCCTGCAGATTGAGAACGAGCTCTATGCGCCAATTCGGCCGAAGCGTGTGACCCGCAGCGGCGAGACGCCTTCCGACGCGCTGCTGCGCGGCGGCATTGAATATATCGAAGTCCGCTCGCTGGATATCAACCCGTTCTCACCGATTGGCGTTGACGAGCAGCAGGTACGTTTCCTCGATCTGTTTATGGTCTGGTGCGTGCTGGCCGATGCGCCGGAAATGAGCAGTGACGAGCTACTGTGTACGCGCACCAACTGGAATCGGGTGATTCTGGAAGGCCGTAAGCCGGGGCTGACGCTGGGTATCGGCTGCGAAAGTGCGCAGTTCCCGCTGGCTAAAGTGGGTAAAGATCTGTTCCAGGATTTGCGTCGCGTGGCGCAGACGTTAGATAGCATCCACGGCGGCGAAGCCTACCAGCAGGTGTGTGATGAGCTGGTTGCCAGCTTCGACGATCCGGAATTAACTTTCTCAGCTCGCATTCTGCGTTCTATGCTTGAAGAAGGGATTGGCGGCACCGGTAGGGAGCTGGCCGATCAATATCGTACGATGCTGCGGGAAGAGCCGCTGGAAATTTTGCGGGAAGACGATTTTATCGCCGAACGTGAAGCTTCAGTGATGCGCCAGCAGAAGGTGGAAGCGGAAGATAGCGAGCCGTTTGAAGCCCTGTTAGCAAGACACGCGTAGCAAAAAGCGGTACAAAAGAAAAAGGCCACATCAATGTGGCCAAACTTTCATCTCTGATTCAGGGATGATGATGATAATAAATGCGCGTCTTTCATATACTCAGACTCGCGGGTGTAAGAAGAGTTCATTTTATTTAAAAAAAAATCACTATCGGAGGTGAAGAATGCCGTTGTTAGATAGTTTCACAGTCGACCATACCCGCATGGAAGCACCGGCGGTGCGCGTTGCGAAGAAAATGAACACGCCGCACGGCGATGAAATTACCGTTTTCGATCTGCGTTTTTGCGTACCAAACCAGGAAGTGATGCCGGAAAGAGGGATTCATACTCTTGAGCACCTGTTCGCGGGCTTTATGCGCGACCATCTGAACGGCAATGGTGTGGAAATTATCGACATCTCTCCGATGGGCTGCCGTACGGGCTTCTATATGAGCCTGATTGGCACGCCGGATGAGCAGCGCGTAGCCGACGCCTGGAAAGCGGCGATGGCCGATGTGTTGAAAGTGAAAGATCAAAAGCAGATCCCGGAACTGAACGTCTACCAGTGCGGTACCTATACCATGCACTCGCTGGAAGAAGCTCAGGAGATCGCACGCCATATCATCGAGCGCGATGTGCGCATCAACAGCAACGATGAGTTGGCCCTGCCGAAAGAAACCCTGCAAGAACTGCACATCTAGTTCTTCATGTCGGTCCGGCGAGCTCCGCCGGGCCGCTATTCCTGCGCCGCCATGTCGACGACCTTAACCTTTTCGTTTCAACACCGCGCCCTGGTGCCGTTCGCCCATGATTATGCTCACGGTGATAGTGAACCGTGGCATCAGCATGACTGCGCCCAGTTGTTGCATATCCTCAGCGGTGTGGTGCGGGTGGACACGCCGATGGGGTACTGGGTTGTCCCGCCAGGACGCGGCGTCTGGCTGCCGGCAGGCACGCCCCACGCGCTGCGTATCACCGGGCAGGTCGCGGCTCGCACGCTGTTTATCGATCCTCTCGCCCGGGCCGATCTGCCCTCTTCGTGCCAGATCGTTCAGATCACGCCGCTCCTGCGTGAGCTGATTGTTACCTCGCTGGCCCTGGCGGAGCGCTATGAATCCGGTGGGCGCGATGAGCGCATTTATGAACTTATTCTTGATGAGATCCGCGGTATGACGGTGCTGCCATTTGGCCTACCGGAACCCCGGAGCGAGGCGCTGCGCCGTTTATGTCATAAGGTACGGGAAATGCCGGGGGAAGTCTGGAGCAGCCAGCAGGCGGCGAAAGAGAGCAATATGAGCGAACGCACGCTCAATCGTCACTTTCAGCAGCAGACCACGCTCACCTGGAGTGAATGGGTGCGCCGGGCGAAGCTGATGGAAGCGCTGGTTCGCCTGGCGCAGGGACAATCGGTGCTGCGGGTGGCGCTGGATCTGGGCTATGGCAGCCATAGCGCTTTCAGCGCGATGTTTCGTCGGGTCATGGGCGTAGCCCCCAGCGATTACTTCCGCCCACCGGCATGAGCATCTGCACCGACCGCATGACACAGCGCCTGCAATGAGGCGCGCGCCACGTCATTATCGATGCCGACGCCCCAGCGGCTGTCGCCATTGGGGAAAATACAGCGGATATAGGCCACTGAGCGGCTGTCGCTGCGTTCACCGAGAGTATGCTCGTGGTAGTCCTTTATAACGAACGCATGCTTCAGCAGCGCGCTGAGGCCGCTGGCGGCCGCAGAGAGCAGGCCATTGCCATGACCTTGTAGGCGACGCGTCTCGCCGTTGACCCGCAGCGTACCCTGTAACGCAAGCTGGCCGTCCTGCCGGCTGTCTGTTTGATACTCCAGTAGCGTCAGCGGCGGTTCAGCAACCAGCCCGTAGCGGGAACGGAACAACTGCCAGAGCGCATTCTGTGTCATCTCTTTGCCATGCGTATCGGTTTCCTGCTGAACGTGCAGGCTGAAATCCTGCTGCAGTGCGCGAGGCAGTTTCAGTCCGTGATTCTGTTCGATTAACCAGGCGCTGCCACTCTTACCGGACTGACTGTTGACGCGGATCACCGCTTCATAGCTACAGCCGATGTCCTGCGGGTCGACGGGCAGATAGGGCATCTCCCAACGATCGCCGGGCCGACGGGCATCGAATCCCTTCTTAATGGCATCCTGATGAGAGCCGGAAAAGGCGGTATAGGCCAGGCTTCCCGCCCAGGGGTGACGCGGATGAACCGGCAGCTGATTGCAATTCTCCACCACTTCTACCACCCGTTTCATCTCCGGGAAACTGAGCCGTGGCGTAATCCCCTGACTGTAGAGGTTCATGGCCAGGGTGACCAGACAGACGTTACCGGTACGCTCGCCGTTACCAAACAGACAGCCCTCTACGCGGTCGGCGCCGGCCATCACCGCCAGCTCGGCGCTGGCGACGCCGGTGCCCCGGTCGTTGTGCGGATGAACGCTGATGCAGACATCGGTGCGGCGCGAGAAGTGACGGCAAAAATACTCAATCTGGTCTGCGTACACGTTAGGCGTGTTGACTTCCACCGTCGCGGGCAGGTTGATAATCATTGGCCGTTCGGTGCAGGGTTGCCAGATGTCCGCCACCGCTTCGCATATCTCCAGCGCGAATTCTGGCTCGGTAAAACAGAAGGTTTCCGGGGAGTATTCATACTGCCAGAGCGTCTGCGGTTGCGCTTCACACTGCTGGCGAATCAGACGAGTGGCGCGGGTTGCCAGCTCAATGACCTGCGCTTTATCCATTCCGAAAACCAGCTTGCGGAACAGCGGAGCGGTGGCGTTGTACAGATGGACGGTGGCGCGATGAGCCCCGCGCAGCGATGCAAAGGTCCGCAGGATAAGATCTTCCCGCGCCTGGGTCAGTACCTGGATGGTGACATCTTCTGGAATGCGCCGTTCTTCAATCAGCTGGCGAACGAAGGTGAAGTCGGTCTGGGATGCCGAGGGGAAGGCGACTTCAATCTCTTTAAATCCGCACTCCAGCAGCAGTTCCCAGAACTGCAGCTTACGTGCGCTGTCCATCGGTTCGGCCAGCGCCTGGTTGCCATCGCGCAGGTCAGTGGAGAGCCAGCGTGGCGCGTGGGTTATCGGGTTGTCCGGCCAGCGGCGATCGGGCAGGGAAATGGGCGGCCAGGGACGATATTTTTCACCGGGATGTGTCAGCATAGTTCTCTCCTTGTGTCGGATCTTTATCCTGCCGAAGCGGAGAGCGGTCTGCTTTAGCAAACTGGACAGAAACTAGCGAGAACTGGACAAGGCTGGCGTAAAGCCGGCAATAAAAAAGGGATCCGCAGATCCCTTCAGGTCAAATCTTAGTGCGCGCCACCGCCACCGCCACCGCCGCCGGCGCTAAATGGCGGTCTGGCAAACCACACCAGCCCCAGCAGAAGGATAAATATCGCCGCCGAGAGCCAGAAAATTTCGTTGGCGGAGATAATCAGCCCCTGGTTAGTTATCTGCTGCGCTATCCAGCCGGACGCCTGTTGTTGCGTCATTCCTAATCCTTGCAACTGATCATACATCTGCTGGGCGTTGGGATTATACGGCGTCACCGACTCGCTAAGCTGAGCATGGTGCAGCGCCTCGCGGTTCGTCCACATGGTGGTGGTAATCGAGGTGCCGATGGAGCCCGCGAGCGTACGGGTGAAGTTCGACAGACTTGACGCCGCCGCTAGCCGTTCCGGGGGCAGGCCGGACAGGGTGATGGTGGTCAGCGGCATAAAGAAGCAGGCCACCGCGAAGCCCTGGATAAACTGCGGCCACGCTGAGGCGCCGAAGTCCATGCCCGGTTCGAAGGTCCATGCGCGCCAGTAGAAACAGACCGCGTACATAATAAAGCTGAAGGTGACCAGCCGACGCATATCCAGCTTATGGGCGAAGCGGCCGATAATCGGCGACAGGAGCACCGGGATCACCCCGACCGGCGCCGAGGCCAGACCGGCCCAGGTGGCGGTATAGCCGTATACCTCCTGCAATAGCTGCGGCAACAGCACAATCGCGCCGAAGTAGAGCATGTAGGCGAGGCTGATACACAGGCAGCCGATGGTGAAGTTTCGCGACTTAAAGAGCGACAAGTCGACTATCGGGTTGTCGTCGGTTAGCTCCCAGACGATCAGGAAGCTTATCGCCACCACCGCGACAATGGTCAGGATGATAATCTCGTTTGAAGAGAACCAGTCCAGCTCTTTACCCCGGTCGAGCATCACCTGCAGGCTGCCGATACCGATGATCAGCAGCGCCAGGCCAACGCCGTCAATCCGCCGCTGTTCGGTACGGGTTTCGCGGTTGCGCAGGGTTTGCAGCGTCATCACCACGACCGCAACGCCAATCGGCACGTTGATGAAGAAGATCCAGCCCCAGTGGTAGTTGTCGCTGATATAGCCACCGAGAATAGGGCCGCAAATCGGCGCGACGATCACCGTCATCGACCACAGCGCCAGCGCGATAGAACGTTTTGCCGGCGGATAGTTGCTGAGCAGCAGACTTTGCGACAGCGGAATCAACGGACCGGCGACGATCCCCTGAATCACGCGGAAGAAAATCAGCATCGTCAGGCTGTTGGACATCCCGCAGGCCCAGGAGGCGATGGCAAACATCACCGTCGACCACAGGAACAATTTCACTTCCCCGACGCGTTTTGCCAGCCAGCCGGTGATCGGTATAGAGATGGCATTCGCCACCCCGAATGAGGTGATAACCCAGGTCCCCTGGCTCAATGATGAGCCAAGGTTACCGGCAATGGTCGGAATGGCCACGTTGGCGATAGTGGAGTCCAGCACCTGCATGAAGGTCGCAAGCGACAGCGCAATGGTCATGATAACCAACTGCGCGCCTTCCAGCGGTTTTTGCTGTTGCATTACGCTCACTCCGAATTATCCCGCGTTAGCCTGGATGATACCGTCGATCAGTTTGTTCACCGGCTCAAGGGCGATTTCACGGGCATTGCTTTCATAAACCGGGGATTTGCGCGTCTGATTAGCCAGCATCTCGCCATCGCGGTTAGTGGTGTTGACCTCAACCAGTGTTGAAAGACCAATGCGCAGCGGATGTTCAGCCAGCTGTTTGGCATCGAGCTCAATACGTACCGGCAGACGCTGGACCACTTTGATCCAGTTACCGGTGGCGTTTTGCGCCGGCAGCAGTGAGAACGCGCTGCCGGTCCCCATATCCAGCCCCACGACCTTGCCAGTGTACTTCACATCATCGCCGTAAATATCACTGATCACGGTGGCTTCCTGGCCGATGCGCATATGCGCCAGCTGGGTCTCTTTAAAGTTGGCGTCGATCCACAGATTGGTGGCCGGTACCACTGCCATCAGCGGCGTGGTGGGGCTAATCTGAGCGCCGGGCTGCACGGCACGACGGGAAACGTAGCCGCTAATCGGGCTGACGATTTGTGTACGCTGCAGCGCAAGCCAGGCGTTACGGACATCCGTCGCCGCCTGCAGAACCGCTGGCTGTTGCTCCAGGCTGGTATTCAGCACGATAGCCTGATTGGCATTGAATTGCTGAATGGCGACATCCAGTTCGGCCTGGGCGCTGGCGACGGTATCACGAGCGTGCTGCAACTCTTCGCGGCCAATCAGGTTGGCGGCGCCCAGCGGGATACGACGGTTGAGGTCGGTCTGGGCCTGAGAGAGCGCGGTTTTCTTGACGTCGATATTCGCCTGCAGCTGTTTGCTGTTGATCATTTGCTGGCGCGTCTGACGAACGCTGGTGGCCAGTTGGGTTTTTGCCTTTTCAAATGCCTGCTGGGCATCGGTCTGGTCAAGGGTGACCAGCGGATCGCCCTGCCGCACGAAATCGGTGTTGTCGGCCCAGACTTTCGTCACGCTACCGGACACCTGCGCCATGATTTGCACCTGGTTCCCTGCCACGTAAGCGTCATCGGTTTCTTCATAATGACGCAGTACCAAAAACCAATAAATTCCGTATGCCACGGCAATAATAATAAAGAGCAATGTCAGTAGCAGAAGGGCACCTTTGCGTTTGCCCTTCTTGCTGTCCGGTTGCTGCGGGGTTTGGCTCTCCGCATTTGCGCTCATGTTATTCTCCACGATCTTATTATTTCACATCGGCTGAGCCGACCTGTTTATCAGAAAGGCCAGCAAAAGATCTGCTGGCCTGTCTGTTTTTCCTTGTCAATCCAGAACACGTTTGGAGGGTTCCCGCGCTTAGCGCAGCGACTCCGCCAGTACGCCGTCCTCTTCCATCTGGTCAAGGCGGCTAAGCAGTTTGCGGGTGATGTGCTCGAGCTGGTCTTTCTCGCTGGCGCTCAGAGAAGACCAAAGCTGATGCAGGCAGTTGTGCTGCGGAGGTAACACTTCGCGCAAAAACTGATGACCTTTGTCGGTCAGTTGCAGATGCAGGCAGCGACGATCGTTGTCGCTTTCGCGACGCTCAATCCAGCCGCGTTTTTCCAGTTCATCGGCAATACGGGTGGCGTTGGTCCGGGATGATCCCAACGCGCAGCTCAGCTCGGAAGGCTGAATGCTGTGGTTTTCCTGAGACTCCAGGGTGATCAGCGCCATAAATAATGTCTCGTTAATCCCCTGCGCTTTCAGCATCTTATTGCGGTTTTCCAGTAGCTTACCTTGCATGTGCATACACAGACGGGTGAGCAGAATCTCCTGGAAAGGGAAATCTTCGTGACGGCTGGCGCGGAATTTGAGCATTTGCTCAATGGGAGTAAACGAACTATCCATTTGGGTATGACCTCATTAATTTCAGTCGATATAATAACTATTGTGACAAATAAAGCAAATCAATTATTGACTAAAATTGATACTTTAAAAGTATAAAAAAGTCGTGATTTTCCATGCGACTCCATAGGCCAGCGCGCTCAGCAGCGTAGGCATAATAATGCTGCGTGTCTTCCAGAACGCCAGGCCGAGCACCGCGAATCCAACCAGCGTAGGGAGAAGTCGCCGGGAGTCACCGAGGATTTCCGGCACGCTGGAGACGATCAGCAGGGCGCAGATGGAGGCGATACCGATGGTATCGATCAGCACGCTCAGCGGACCGCGACGACCGGTACGGGCGTGACCTGCGCGCAGGCGCAGCGGCAGATAGCGAAACAGATAGTTCACACAGCCGACCACCATCCCGATAATCAGCACGTTATTGTTCATCGGGCATCCCCTGAATGCTGGCCTGAATCAGCGCGGTCAGACAACCGCAGACAATCCCGGCAAGGATCGCCGCCGGAATTGAGAACAGAATCATGCCGCCCAGTGCACCCGCCAGGGCGGCCATCACGCTGAGAGATTGTTTACGCTGGAACGAGGCCAGTAAGAAGCTCATAAATAGCGCGGGCAACATAAAGCTCAGCGCGGCCTCCACTGCCGGAAAACCGACCAGCAGGCCGCTACCGGAGTAGGCGCCGATCAGCGTGCCGAATACCCATGATAGCCAGGAAGTGAAGGCGATGCCGAGCATCCAGTTTTCGCTCCAGCGGCGGTTGTCGCGCACCAGTTTTGCGGTGGCCGCTGCGAAAACTTCGTCGGTCAGGCCAAAAGCCCAGAGCGCGGTTTTTCGTTTATCCAGCGCGCGATGAAGGCGGCTACGTAGCGAAGGGCCGTACAGAACGTGACGTACATCCATCGCCATCACGGTGAGGGCCGCCACCCACAGCGAACTGCCTGCGGCGAGCATCGCAGTGATCACGAACTGGCTGGCGCCGGCATAGATGATGCAGGAAAAGAACAGGCTTTCCAGCGGGGTAAAGCCGAGTCGGGTGGCGTTCAGGCCAAAGGCGAAGGCCACAGGAATATAGCTAATCACAATCGGCAGACTGTCTTTAATCCCTTCAGACAGCGTGGCCTCTCTGGCAGGGGCGGGTTTTTCCATAGAGTGTTATTTATTGATAACTCACGTGAATATCACATGATTGAACAGGTGAGGTTACCTTAGCAGAGAGCGGGGCGCTTTGACACCTTGTTAAGCGGTGCTGGCCGGGGAACGGGACCGTCTGCAAATTGCCCCGGCAATGCGCCGGGGCAATAAAGTGGCACTATCGGAGCCCTAGATAGCGCTACTGGCCGGGGTTAAGGGAAAGTTACTTCTGCGCGGCCAGCGCTTCTTTCACCCAGCCGTCAAACTGCTGCTGGTGGGCTTTGATCCAGCCATCTACGTGACCCTGAATATCCGCTTCCGAAGCGTGACCTTCATGCATCATGGCGTTTTCAGCGTTAATGTCGGCAATCGGTAGTTTCATGATGCTAAACAGTTTTGCCGCCGCCGGGTTTTTCTCTGCCCAGGCTTTGTTGGCCACGATGTGCATCGTGCTTACCGGGAAGCCATAGTTCGCGCCGTTAGCCAGTTTGGTATCGATATTTTTCTGCACGCCCGGCAGGGAGGAGAACGGAACCTGCAGCCAGACGACATCTTTGCCCGGCTTCAGCACGTCGCTGACCCAGTACGGCGTCCATGTGTAGTAGATAACCGGCTTACCTTCTTTAAAGCGGGCAATGGTATCGGCCATCATCGCCGCATAATTCCCCTGGTTGTGCACCACCGTTTTGCTCAGACCATAGGCATCAATCTGATGATTAATGACCGCTTCGCAGCCCCAGCCCGGCGTACAACCGGTCAGATCGGCTTTACCGTCGCCGTTGGTGTCGAACAGTTTGGCAATTTTCGGGTCTTTCAGCTGATCGATGGATTTGATGTGATACTGTTCGGCGGTTTTTTTGTCAATCAGGTAGCCCTGTGCCGCGCCGTTAACAAAAACGCCTTCGCGATAGAAGCTTTTGTCACCGCCGGCGGCAGCGTACATATCGTCATGCAGCGGCTGCCAGTTGACGGCGGTGAAGGTCGCGTCGCCGGAGGCAAGCGAGGTATAGCCAACGTTGTAGTCCACTTCGCTGGGCTTATCGACGGTGTAGCCCAGTTTTTCCAGCGCGCGGCTCACCAGCAGGGTCTGGAAGGTCTCTTCCGTAATGGTGCTTTGAATCGGTTTGACGGTAATGCCTTTTCCCGGTAGGTCGGCTGCCCAGGCAGCGCTGGTGGCGAGCAGAGTGGCAAACGTTGTGGCAATAATCGTGTTATGTCGCATCGTTATTCCTTATGAATGAGAAGGGAGAGCTGCGGGCCCGGCAGGTGCAGTGCCGCCGGGCGATGAGAAGACTATTTACAGAACGGGCGGGTAATCAGCCCCAGAGGACCGGTTGCGTACCAGCGACGGTTGCCGCGGCTGCGGGAATCGCGGCCGACGGCCTGGGTCAGGCGGTCGAGAATAATCGCCAGAATGACGATCCCGACGCCGCCGACGCTCGCCAGCCCCATATCGAGGCGGCCGATCCCGCGTAGTACCATCTGCCCCAGGCCGCCCACGGCGATCATTGAGGCGATCACCACCATCGACAGCGCCAGCATCAGCGTCTGGTTAACCCCGGCCATGATGGTCGGCATCGCCAGCGGGAGCTGCACCTTAAAGAGCAACTGACGCGGGCTGGCACCGAACGAACGCGAAGCCTCAATCAGGTCCGCGGGCACCTGGTTAATGCCGAGGATGGTCAAACGGACGATAGGCGGCAGGGCGAAGATAATGGTCACCACCACGCCTGGAACGTTACCAATACCGAACAGCATGACAATCGGTACCAGGTAAACAAACGCCGGCGTTGTCTGCATGGCATCCAGCAGCGGGCGGATAATTTTCGCCGCCCGTGGGCTACGTGCCAGCCAGATCCCCAGCGGCAGGCCGATCAGCATACAGAACAGCAGTGCGGTCAGGACCAGTGCGAGGGTCACCATCGCCTGCGACCAGGCGCCGATGGCGCCGATCGCAACCAGAGAGATCAGCGTTGCTGCGCCCATTCCCACGCTGGAGATTTGCCAGGCAATAAGCGCGAACAGCACAATGGCCACCGGCGCCGGCATACCGAGTAGCAGTTGCTGGAAGGCGCTGAGGATATAGTCCACCGGTACGCGGATCCCCTGGAACAGTGGGCGGAAGTGAACCACGATCCAGTCGATACCGTGCGTCACCCAACTGTCGAGTGGGATCAGCGTTTTGTGGAACGGATCCAGGATGTTGAAATGTTCTGGTTGCGGCGCCGGCGCGCTGTTTAACCAGTCTGCACCGCCGCCATGGGTCGGCGCCGAGGCCGGGGAGCCCCAGGCATCGGCAGATTGTGCGGCGCTATCCGCCGCCGGCGCGGTATCCCACGGGTTAGATTGATCAGCCATTGTTTGCCCCCTCGCGATCTAAAGCCTTCAGCAGCATTCCTTTAGAAATAATGCCGATATACTGGTGCCCTTCATCCACAACCGGGACCGAGCACGGTGCCTGGCCGACGTGGGAGAGCAGGTCGCTGAGCGACGTTTGGGCATCTACCGCCTGCGGGGATGCGAGTAACGCCGCATCAATTCCCTGACCTTCGCTCAAGGCGGATTTCAGTGAATCAATAGAGACAATACCGACAAACTTATTACCACGTTCAATCACATAACCATATTCACGGTCTTCGTCCTGCAATAATTTCAATGCCGAACGTGGGCCGAAACCTGGCGTTTTACGAATTAAACCAACCGGGCTTCGACGGGCAATATCTTTAGCGCTGAAGACCTGGCTAATATCAACACCGCGGAAGAAGGTTTTGACATAATCATTGGCCGGATTATTCAGTATTTCATCCGGGGTACCGACCTGAATCACTTCGCCATTCTGCATGATGGCAATCCGATCGCCAATGCGCATGGCTTCATCAAGATCGTGGGAAATAAAGACCACGGTACGCTGATGTTTCGCCTGTAATTTTGTCAGCTCGTCCTGCATTTCGGTGCGAATTAATGGGTCAAGGGCTGAGAAGGCTTCATCCATTAATAAGATATCAGGGTTGATGGCCAACGCGCGGGCGAGGCCGACACGCTGCCGCATTCCGCCGGAGAGTTCATCCGGGTAAGCATGCGCGTAATTCTCCAGGCCGACCTGACGCAGCGCCTCCAGCGCTTTCTGCTGGCGCTGCTGGGTCGACATGCCCGCCAGCTCCATACCAAAAGCGGCATTGTCGAGCACGGTCATATGCGGCATCAGCGCAAATGACTGAAATACCATAGCGATCTTTTTTCTGCGCACCTCACGCAACTCGGCTTCTGAGATTTTGGCGATATCGACGCCATCGATCAGTACCTGTCCGCGGGTGGGTTCAATCAGGCGATTGAGAAGGCGAACCATGGTGGATTTTCCTGAGCCGGATAGCCCCATGATGACGAATATCTCGCCTTCTTCAATGGTCAGACTGGCGTCTTTTACGCCAAGCGAAAGTCCCGTTTTTTCCAGTAGTTGTTCTTTGGTAAATCCTTTTTCAATATATTTGAACGCTCGCTGCGGATGCTCGCCAAATATCTTATAGAGATTCTTAATTTCTAATTTAATTGCCATGCAATAGAGAGTTTCCTGTTATTTGTATTATGTCAATATGGTACCTGGTGGAGATAATGACCTTTTTACACCCTAACATACTCAGATTCTGTGACAACCCTCAATGTGCCATCGGCAGCGAAATGAGTGGGGAGAGGTTCGGCGTATTCCCCATGATAGAAGGGCTGAGCGTTGATTCTCAACTGGTAATATTTTTTACAGATGACAGGGAAATAATTGGTGAGTCGCACGATTCTTGCTGAATATTCCAGCAAAATATCTGCGAAATATCGTGTGGTCTTTTTTGTGTGATGAAAGTTAATAGTGTGAAATAGATCACCAGGAAATCGGGCAATATTTTCCTGGTGAAAGTAAGGATTAAAAATCCCAATCGTCGTCGGCGGTTTCTTCCGTTTTACCCATCACATACGAGGAACCGGAACCGGAGAAAAAGTCATGATTTTCATCGGCGTTTGGCGAAAGTGCCGCCAGGATCGCCGGGTTGACCGCCGCCATCTCTGCCGGAAACAGCGCCTCGTAGCCCAGGTTCATCAGCGCTTTGTTGGCGTTGTAGCACAGGAAGGCGTTTACCTCTTGACTCCAGGCGCTGTCAGCGTACAGATCCCGGGTGTAGGCCAGTTCGTTATCGTATAAATCCATCAGCAGATCGAGGGCGAAATTCTTCAGTTGCTCTCGCTCGTCGGCCGCGATGTTTTCCAGCCCCTTTTGGTACTTATAGCCGATGTAATAGCCGTGCACCGCTTCATCACGGATAATCAAGCGAATCAGATCGGCGGTATTGGTCATTTTGCCGCGGCTTGAAAAATACATCGGTAGCCAGAATCCGGAATAGAACAGGAAGGATTCGAGAAACACGCTGGCGATTTTCTTCTTCAACGGATTATCCGCCTGATAATATTCCAGCATCAGCCGGGCTTTGTGCTGGAGCGGTGCGTTCTCTTCGCTCCATGCATAGGCGGCATCAACATCTTTGGTCTGGCACAAGGTAGAGAAAATCGAGCTGTAGGAGCGGGCATGCACCGCCTCCATGAAGCTGATGTTGGAGAGCACCGCCTCTTCGTGGGCGGTCAGCGCATCCGCCATCAGCGCCGGCGCGCCGATGGTGTTCTGAATTGTATCGAGCAGCGTCAGTCCGGTGAACACGCGAATGGTGAGCCGCTGTTCCTCCGCCGTCAGCGTCTGCCAGGCGGGAATGTCGTTGGATAACGGCACCTTCTCCGGCAGCCAGAAGTTGCTGGTCAGACGGTTCCAGACCTCCAGATCCTTATCGTCCTCAATGTTGTTCCAGTTAATAGCGCGAATACGCGTTAAATGGGTCATCCTGTTCTCCTTACAGCGCGCAGGATACGCAGCCTTCGATTTCGGTACCTTCCAGCGCCAGTTGGCGCAGGCGGATGTAATACAGTGTCTTGATGCCCTTTTTCCATGCGTAGATTTGCGCCCTGTTGATATCGCGGGTGGTGGCGGTATCGGGGAAAAAGAGCGTCAACGACAGCCCCTGATCGACGTGCCGCGTGGCTTCGGCATAGGTGTCGATAATCTTTTGCGGGCCGATTTCCCAGGCATCCTGATAGAGCGCCAGGTTGTCATTGGTCATAAATGGCGCGGGATAGTAAACCCGCCCGGTTTTCCCCTCTTTGCGGATCTCTATCTTTGAGACAATCGGGTGGATACTCGAGGTCGCATGGTTGATGTAGGAGATCGATCCGGTGGGCGGGATAGCCTGCAAATTACGGTTATAGATACCGTAGCGCATGACGTCATCGCGTAGCTTTAGCCACATGTCGCGGTCGGGCAGGGGGATCCCCGCGTGGGCGAAGAGCGCGCGAACTTTTGCCGTTTTCGGCTGCCAGTCGCCCTGCAGATAGCGTTCGAAGTATTCTCCGCTGGCATAGCGCGATTGTTCAAATCCGGCAAAATGCTGACCGCGCTCGCGAGCTATCTGCATCGAGGTGTGTAGTGCGTGCCAGGTGACGGTATAAAAATAGAAGTTGGTAAAGTCCAGCCCTTCCGGACTGCCGTAGGCGATACCTTCCCGGGCCAGATAGCCATGCAGGTTCATCTGACCAAGACCGATGGCATGTGAGGCGACATTGCCCGCAGCCACCGACGGCACCGAGCGTATATCGCTCATGTCGGAAACCGCCGTCAGGCCGCGCACCGCGACGGCGATCGTGCGGGCAAAATTCGGCGAATCCATGGTATGAGCAATATTCAGTGACCCAAGGTTACAGGAGATATCCTGGCCTACGCTGGCATAATCCAGATTTTCATCAAAGGTCGACGGGGTGTTGACCTGCAAAATTTCCGAGCACAGGTTACTCATGTTAATTTGCCCGGCAATCGGGTTGGCCCGGTTGACGGTATCTTCAAACATGATGTAGGGATAGCCGGACTCGAACTGAATTTCCGCCAGCCGCTGGAACAGATCCCGGGCGCGGATCCAGCGCTTGCGGACCCGTTGGTCGGCGACCAGCTGTGCGTACATCTCGCTGATGGCGATATCGCCAAACGGCTTACCGTACAGGCGCTCGACGTCATAGGGCGAAAACAGCGCCATCTGCGCGTCATCTTTTGCCAGCTGGAAGGTAATGTCCGGGATCACGACCCCAAGCGACAGGGTTTTGATGCGGATTTTCTCATCGGCGTTTTCCCGCTTGGTGTCCAGAAAACGCAGAATGTCCGGATGATGGGCGTGCAGGTAGACCGCCCCGGCTCCCTGGCGGGCGCCGAGCTGGTTGGCGTAGGAGAAGGCATCCTCGAGCATTTTCATCACCGGCACTACGCCGGAAGATTGATTTTCAATGCGCTTAATCGGTGCCCCGAACTCGCGCAAATTGGACAATAAAAACGCCACGCCGCCGCCGCGCTTAGACAGCTGCAGCGCCGAGTTCACCGCCCGGCCAATCGACTCCATATTGTCTTCAATGCGCAGCAGGAAACAGGAAACCAGCTCGCCCCGCTGCTGTTTACCGGCGTTGAGGAAGGTGGGCGTCGCCGGCTGAAAGCGCCCGCTGAGGATCTCATCGGTCAACTGCCGGGCCAGAGTCTCATCTCCCTGCGCGAGGGTGAGGGCGACCATGCAGGTGCGATCGGCAAAATGCTCAAGGTAGCGTTTGCCGTCAAAGGTCTTCAGGGTATAGCTGGTATAGAATTTCCAGGCGCCGAGAAAGGTCCGAAAGCGGAACGGGTAGCCGTGCGCGTGGTCAAACAGCGTCAGCACAAAACGGCGATCGTAGCGTGCCAGCACGCTGGCATCGTAATAGCCTTCGGCGATCAGCCATTCCAGTTTTTCATTCTGCGTCGTGAAAGAGACGGTATGGGTCAGCACGTGCGTCGCCATAAAGGCGTCTACCGCCTGGTGGTCTTTTTCAAACGGAATACGGCCATTACTGTCATACAAATTCAGCATCGCATTGAGGGCGTGGAAATCTGCCGCCCCGGTGGTTAGACGTTCTGCGGTTGTCGTTGCCAAAATTCGCTTACTCCTTTACGCACGTTATCGACATCGGTTGGGGTGCCCATCAGCTCAAAGCGATACAGATACGGTACGCCGCACTTTTGCGCGATGACGTCGCCGGCCCGGCCATAGGCGTCGCCGAAGTTACGGTTACCGGCAGCAATCACGCCGCGTATCCGCTGGCGGTTATGCGGGTCGTTTAAAAAGCGGATCGCCTGCCGGGGCACCGCGCCAGCCGTGCCGCCGCCGCCGTAGCTGGGGACAATGAGAATGTAGGGGGCGTCTACCTGGATGCGTTCCCGCTCGTTAAGCGGAATGCGCACCGCGGGCAGCCCCAGACGCTGGACGAACCGATGCGTATTTTCGGAACTGCTGGAGAAGTAGACGATCAGGCTCATGCGTTGGCCACCGGTTCGGGGCGCAGGCGGTTAATCATATCCGGGCGAAAACCGGACCAGCGGGTTTCACCGGCTATCACGACCGGCAGCTGACGAAAGCCCTGTTCGCGCAGCATGTCAGCGGCATCCGGATGATGCTCAACATTCACCATCTCGAAGGCAAATCCGCGGCTTTCCATGGCCCGCTTAGTGGCATGGCACTGGACGCAGTCATTTTTAGTGTAAATAGTAATGCGCATGATTCGTATTTCCATTTAAGATAACAGAACGGCGCAAAAAAGTGCGACGTCCGCTATCGGTTAACTGTTCAGGAAATACTAGATGTAGTTATCTAAAAGTTCAACCACGCAATATATAGCGTTTTTCGATAAGGAAAACCCTCACGGAAGCACGCCATGAGGGCAGGACGGGTACGCCTGAAATTACAGGCGCATGCTGACCGCAAGGCGGTTAAACGCGTTCATCAGGCTGATGGCGAAGGTCAGGTCGCTGATCTGGCGTGCGCTGAAATACTCCAGCAGCGGCAGGTAAACATCATCTTCTGCGTGGGTGCTGGCAATATGCGTCACCGATTCCGCCCACGCCAGCGCCGCCTGTTCTGCGGCGCTGAAATGCCCGCTTACCCGCCAGCCGGCCAGCGCATCCAGTTTAGTCTGCGCCACGCCGGATTTACGCAGCGCTTTACTGTGCATTTCCAGACAGAAGGCGCAGCCATTAATCTGTGATACCCGCAGGTAAACCAGTTCCAGCAGGGCGCTGTCCAGTTCGCTTTTTTCCAGCGCAATCTTGGCCTGTACCAGCGCGTGATAGACTTCCGGGCTCAGTTCGTTATAGGGCTGACGGAGTGTGCTCATGATGTTTTCCTCAATGTTGAACCGCGGGGAATGGGTTCTAAGACCGCAGCAAAATAGCACTATAATGGACTGCAAAAGATAGCCATATTTTAATGAAAAAAGCAGACCATAATGGAAATCAAAAAAGTCCCGCACTATCAGCGCATTGCCAGACAGCTCAAATCTGCGATTGAACACGGCGAACTCGCGCCGGGCAGCCGCCTGCCCGCCAGTCGGGTTTATGCGCAGGAGCTGGGCGTCTCCCGCGCAACCGTGGAGAATGCCTGGGGCGAGCTGGTGGCTCAGGGCTGGCTGGAGCGACGAGGGCAGGCGGGCACCTTTGTCAGCGAGCGTCTGAGTCCGCTGCGGGAGGAACCGGCGCGTCTGCCGTCGGGCATTGAACCGACGGCGCCGCAGCCATTTCAGTTGGGACTGCCGGCGCTGGATCTTTTCCCCCGCGGCCTGTGGGCGCGGGTGATGGGGCGGCGACTGCGAACGCAAACGCGTTTTGACCTGGCGCCCGGCGATCCGTGCGGTGAGATGATCCTGCAGCGGGCCATTGTCGATTATCTGCGGCTTTCCCGCAGTATTGAATGTCAGCCCGAACAGGTGCTGGTGACCGGCAACTATGCCGCTTCCATGAGGCTGCTCCTCCGCACTCTGGCGCAGCCAGGTCAGCATATGTGGATGGAGGATCCCGGTTTCCCGCTGATTCGGCCGGTGATAACCGGGGAAGGGATGGTTATCGATCCGGTTCCTGTCGATGAAGAGGGGATGGATGTGGCGTGGGCGCAACGGCATTACCCCGATGCGCATTTTGCGCTTCTCACTCCCGCGCACCAGAGTCCGCTGGGGGTTGCGCTGTCGCTGGCCCGACGCAGGCAGCTGCTGGCATGGGCGGCCCGACACGACGCCTGGATTATTGAAGATGATTACGATAGTGAATTTCGCTACCGGGGTAAGCCGCTGCCGCCGCTGAAAAGCCTTGATGCCCCGCAGCGGGTGATTTACGCCGGTACCTTCAGTAAATCGCTTTTTCCGGCATTGCGTGCCGCCTGGCTGGTGGTGCCGCTCCCGCAGGTAGCCGCCTTTCGTCAGCAGGCCGGGCTGATGAGCTGTAGCGTACCGACGCTGTGGCAGCAGACGCTGGCGGACTTTATTCACCAAGGCCATTTCTGGCGTCATCTGAAGAAAATGCGTACCTGTTATGCGCAGCGCCGGCAGTGGCTGGAGTCCGCGCTGTTGGCACAGGGGTTCAGCGTCGTCCCTCAGTTAGGGGGGATTCAGTTGGTGATTACGGTGAACGGTGACGATCGGGCGCTGGCGCTGAAAGCCCGGCAGGTCGGCCTGTCGGTACAGGCGCTGAGCGACTGGCGGATACAAAGTCGCGGCGAAGGGGGGCTGCTGGTGAGCTTTACTAATCTGACATCGATGGCGATGGCAACGGAGGCGGTGCGTCAACTCAACGTCGCGCTGTTTTCTGCTGATAAATAAAGTCGCTGATTGAGGATTCGGGGGATTGAGCTTCCCGAAGTAGCGATCGTGCGTTGAGGCAACAAAAAGCCCCCGGGCCAGAGGCACACAGGGGCAGACGCGTATTTGTTATCTTCATGTATCGTTTATATTATCGACGTAAATTCAATAATACGCCAATAAATAGTCCCACTGCGGCGGCAGCACCGACGCTCTGCCACGGTTTATCCCGCACGTAGCTATCGGCACAGCCTGCGGCATCGCGAGCGGCCTGCTGCACACGGTTGTTCCCGTTCAGACGGGCTCGCGTCTCTTTCAGCAGCGCCTGGGCTTTTTTCCGTGCGGCATCAGCTTCATCTTTCGCATCGCTGCCCCATGATTTCAGCACCTCTTCTAGCGTATCCGCTAATTGGCTGACATCGTTATGAATATCTTCAGCGCTTTCATCGACATTGTTGCGGTTCAGACGGTTAGCCATCGATTTCTCCCTTAATTCCGTTGAGTCATTAAGTGTAGAACAAGATTTTGAATTATGCTTTGCAGTGTCGTTTCTGGAATTTTCCGAAAGCACTATCAATGATGAATAAGGTAAGGTAAATGTGCGGTAAAAGATAAAGAGGAATGAGTATGTATTTAAGACCCGATGAGGTGGCGCGTGTTCTTGAAAAAGCCGGCTTCACCATGGATGTTGTGACGCAAAAAGCGTACGGCTATCGCCGTGGCGATAATTATGTTTATGTGAACCGCGAAGCGCGCATGGGGCGGACCGCTTTAATTATTCATCCGGCGTTAAAAGAGCGCAGTAATTCGCTGGCGGAACCCGCCTCGGATATCAAAACCTGCGATCATTATGAACAGTTTCCGCTGTATTTGGCTGGAGATGTACATCAGCATTATGGTATTCCACACGGCTTTAGTTCACGTATGGCGCTTGAGCGATTTTTGCAGGGATTATATGGCGAAGCGCAGCCGAGTTTGTCCCATAACTAACCGTATGATGACCAGCGCCTGGAATGTAAAGCGGAAAACATAGACGAGCAGGCGACTGACGGCGGTCAGTCGCAGATTGCGTCGGGACTCAGGCCTTAGCCTGCTGGTAAGCGCTGACGCGGAATAAACGTCGGCAGTAATCGAGGAAGTAGCCGTAAACCGCCCCCATCATCATTGATATCGCAATATTTGAACTCACCGCCGCGGCAATTTGATGCCAGTCGGCACCGACGGAAAATAAGATAGCGACATATACCGGCGACTGAAATGTCACATAAGCCACAACGTCGGCAATACTTTTCATCCAGGCAGAAGGGCTGAGGTGATGCGCCAGGCACATGGTGCGGTCGCGGTAAAACCCGTACGGCACGGCAATAATAATGTTCACCGGAATCGCCACCAGGCGTGAAGATAACGACTGCTCAAAGGCCATTCCGGAGAGAAAAATTTCGATCAACATGTTCACAACGGTGCAGTAAACCACCATCGCAAAGGTGTCTGCTACCGCATGACGCAAGCGGGACTGCGCAGAGAACATCGGTGTGCTCCTCGAAAATGAAGTCTGATACGCCACGAAATGCGTTCTTTTGCAGCGTTTTGGGTTGTCTGTTTTGATATGCGTAGAGTATATCTCTACACCAAAAGAGACAACTAGCTGTAAATTTTTATTTAATGGCTTTTTGTCGATAAAATACTCTGCAAAAGGTGCTTTTGTCTTCGCGGCGCTACTTTTGTCCTGAACCTTTATTTTCTTTTTGTTTATTAATGCCTTATGTTTTTTTGTGCGGAGATGGGCTGGTGCGCGCGAAGCCACGATTGTGCCGACTACCGTCTGAAATCACGTTTCAGCGTGATTATTGCTACATTTAGAATAATTTATGCCATAAAGGCTATATAAATAG